>NZ_JAPWHT010000259.1:0-14336 GCF_027270795.1 Streptomyces sp. ActVer | reverse complement strand
ATCTCCTGGTCGTCCTGGCCCGCTTCGCGCCCGCCGGCCGCTCGGTCGTCTCGCTCGGCGCGGGCGCCGCGAACCGCCGAGTCCGCGAATTCCTGCCGTGGTCGATCCTCGCGGGGCTCGCCTGGGCCGCGTACAGCGTCGGCCTCGGCTACTTCGGCGGCCAGTGGCTGGGCGCGACCTGGCTCGCCACCGGCGTTTCGCTGGTGGCGCTGTTCGGGGCGGGCGCGGGGGCGGCGTTCCTGATGCGACGACCGTCACCGGCGTCTGTGCCCGTACCGGTACCCGTACCGGTACCGATGCAGGTGCAGGTACAGGTGCCCGAGGCGGGCCCGGGCGCCTGAGGCGTACGCGGCCCGGGCGGACGCGCCCTCGGGCGGGCGCGCCACTGACCGGCCGCACCGATGGCTGAGCACATCGCCGGCTGAGCGCATCGGCGGCTACGTACGCCAGTGGCTGCGCGCCTCGGACGGACCTCGTTCGACGGGCGCCGGTCAGGCGGTCAGCCGGCCTGGCGGTTTTCGGCCTGGCGGCTGGTGGCCGTCTGCCCTCGTACCTCCAGGCCGTCCAGCAGCTCGGCCGTGGCCTCGGCGATCGCGTCGACGGCGCGGTCGAAGACCTCGCGGTTGTGCGCGGCCGGGGCGCGGAATCCGGAGACCTTGCGGACGTACTGGAGCGCGGCGGCGCGGATGTCCTCGCCCGTGGCCTCTTCGGGCAGGACGGGCGGTCGGAGAGTCTTGATGCTGCGGCACATACGTCCAGTCTCGCGCGCGGCACTGACATCGCGCCCGGGAACGGCGACGCCTCCACGGATCACGGAGGAAACGGCCATGGGCATCGCCCCCGACTCCGAGCCCCGCGTCAGCCTTCGCCGAGGTCCACCCGCCAGTCGTTCGACGTGATCCAGTGTCCCTTCGGGTACTCGAACTCGGCCGTACCGAGCAGTTCGAATCCGGCGCTGCGGCAGACCGCGTTCGACGCGTGGTGATCCACGCCCGGAAACGCGTGAAGGTACCGGTGCTCGCCGGCCGCCCTCGCCTCTTCGACGACCGCGCGGGCCGCCGCCGCGGCGAAACCGTGCCCCTGGAACTCGGGCAGGACCCCCCACCCGGTCTCCCACACCTTCTCGCCCCGCCACTCCCGCTCCCAGAAGCCGATCGAGCCCACGCTGTCGCCGGTGTCGGCCGACGTGACCCGGTACATGCATCCCGGCCCCAGGCCGACGTAACGCCGGTGCCGGTCGACGAGCTTCTCCTCGGTCTCCGGACCGCCCAAGTGCTCCGTCATCTCGGGGCTGTTGGCCCTCTGGAGAAGCCAGAAGTCGCCTTCCGCCCACGCGTGCAGTCTCACCTGCGATGTCTCTGCGCTGTCCATGGTGGCCACCCTAGGACGGGGGTCCGACAACGCCAGAGGTCCAACAGAACGCCGGGGCCGTGGGGCCGGCGGCCGCCGCGACACATTCGTGTGAAGTCCCCCAAGGAACTCGCATCCCAAAATCGAACAGGCGTAGCATTGTCGCGTGGCTACGACCTACGACTTCCCGAGTGACCTCCTGGCCGGTCAGGAGGAACTGCATCAGGTCCGGGCCGAGCTTCTGGCCCTCCTGAAGCGGCTCCCCTGGTCGGTCGAGCCCCTGGACGGCTTCAGCGACGACCACGGCTGGCGCAAGGTGGAGCGCCCCGCCTCCCCCGGCTGGACGGCCGACGAACAGGCCGAGGTGGAGAAACTCCGCGAGCGCGAGCGCGAACTCACGGTCTTCGTGACCTGCCACCGCTTCTGGGCGGAGGTCGCGGCCGCGGAGAAGGTGGACGCCCGGATGTCGCTCAAGCACGCAAGGGAGACGGAGGCACACGTACGGGAGGCGGAGGGCCGCTCCACCCCGTAAGGCCCGTGACTGGCCCTGCCGTTCAGGCCCTGTCGTTCAGGGCACTGCCGCTCAGGCCCGCAGCGGATTGGTACGCGTGGCCGCCAGCAGATACCAAGCGGTGGCCCCCACGTGCCGGTACG
Organism: Streptomyces sp. ActVer; assembly: GCF_027270795.1. NCBI lineage: Bacteria > Bacillati > Actinomycetota > Actinomycetes > Kitasatosporales > Streptomycetaceae > Streptomyces > Streptomyces sp. ActVer. The sequence goes on along the minus strand of NZ_JAPWHT010000259.1, from coordinate 12,332 downwards.
GGTAGTAGCCGAAGCCGAACCCGGTGTCGAGCGGGCTGCTCGCCGAGACGACACCGGAACGCTCGGGAAGCGCACGACCGCCCACGGTCTGCCCAGCCCCGAGCAGATCCTGAGCCCGCTCAATACTGGCGACCAGCCGTCGGGCACTCGTCTCATCACCACGCCGGTTGCGATCCCGCAGAGCGAGCGCAAGATGAGCGGTCCCCTCGAACCACACCCCACTGCGGTCGGGCTTGGGCTGGAACTCGGCGATCGGGGCGTCCTCGTTCGCCACCAGACTGGCGGAGCTGAACGTGACCCCTTCGTACGTCTGCCCCGTCGGCACCGTACTGTTCCGCCGCTCGGCATGGTCGACCACGGCCAACTCGGCCGCCGCCCAGTCCAACGACCGCGAATACGTGCGGGAGTCGAGGGCGAGATGGGTCCAGGTCTGGGTGTCCTCGGGGATCGGGGACTTGTTGACCGTCACCCCGTCGTTGGTGCCGGTGTAGAAGAAGCCCCCGGCCGGCTCCCACATCTTCTCGACGAAGGCCTCGGCCCGCGCACGCCGCTCCCGCCACACCCGGTCACCGGTGAGCAGAGCGAGCCGACCGAACAGGCAGACCAGATCGGTGTTGTGCTCGGTGGAGGTGAAGGGCAACTTCTCGTCGGCCCCGTTGACCCCGAACTTGTAGCCCCCGAGGGGTTCGTCGGTACGCCCGATCCGCTCGATCCACGTACCGATCCGCACAGCACCCTCAAGAAAACGACGGGCCCCGGTCCGCCGGGCGAGTGCACTGAGCGCGATCCCCGCCCAGGCCATGTCACCCACGGCCGTCCCCGTGAACCCGAACTGCGTACCCACGTTGGCAGTTCCGTCGGCCCGCACGAATCCATCCGGCTGCAGCGACCCGTCGAAGAAGGTGTACGGCCCGACGTTGTAGGCCTGCCGCAACCTGCCGTCGTCGTACACCGGGTCATGCTTCTGGGCGTAGAGCAACGCATCACCAAGCACCACGGCTCTGGCCCGCCCACCGGCGCCACCACCCGCCAGATGAGCCAGGATCGCCAGTGCGTTGTCGTACGTGAACGCCGTACTGAACAGCCCCGCCTGATCGCTGTAACTCTGCGTCAGCCGAACGCTCCCGTGATCGGGATAGCCATCCATGGCAGCACCCAAGAACCCAAGCCCACGCCGCCGAGCGGACCCCCCGGCGGCATACGCCGCCCCGGCCCCACCCACACCGAACACCGCAGCACCTACACCAACACCGAGTCCAGCCCCAATGAGCGAACGACGACCAACCACCGGACCTTGCCTGCCGACCATGACTCTCCCTGGGAACGTACGGACCGAATGCGCGGGCATAACCACGAGCGAACGCACGGGGAGCACCCACCTTGAGAGCGCTCTCAAGAACGCGCGCTCATTGTGCTGTCGCACGGGGACGGGGTCAACGCCCGTGTCACACGAGCCTGTTGGGCCGGACACAGCAGGAACGCCGCGAGCCCGAAAGAGCCGCCGCAACCGCTAGCCGGAGATCACCTCTCGTCACGGCCCAGAACCATGGACTCCAAAGCCTGAACACGGCTGCTGAGTTCCTGGAGTCTCGTGGTCAATTCGGCTACCTGGGCGACGAGTCCGGTGTCCGTCGACTCCCGACTCGGGGTTCTCGGGGTTCCTCGACCGACATCGATGAAGTAGGTCTCCTGGTAGTCGTCGTGCAGTTGCAGCAGCTCTTCATCTCGAAGTTGCCTGATCGCCGACCGAACCTCCTTCTCGGACAACCCGTACAGCCTCTCCACCACAGCGACTTCCGGAAAGATCATCCCGCGCAGATACCGACGCTGTTCGACGCCACGCCTCACGTCCCCAATCAGCCGTTCTGCAGGGTTTTCCTGGCCGGCCGGCGGAGGGCCAGGAAGGGAGAGAGTGTCCAAGCCGGCCGGTCGTTCACGTTTCCTCTCGGCCACTTCCAGGGCCTTTCGTCCGTGGTGGATACTGCCCGGCGCTTCAATGTCTCGGTCGCTGCCAGTATGGCCGGAGCCCCGACGACCCCCACCGCCCTCGGAAGGTCAGCAACTGACACGGCGCCGAAAAGCCGCCGACAAAGATCAAGGCCCAGACCGCCGGATTCACACCGGCTGACCTGGGCCTCGTTCATGTCCTGGGACTGGTGGGCGCGGACGGTTTCGAACCGCCGACATCCGCCTTGTAAGGGCGGCGCTCTACCACTGAGCTACGCGCCCGGGACGAGTCGACAGCCTACATTGCCCGGGGCAGTGCCCCGCAAACCCGTTACGGGGCGGAAGCGGTCCCGGTGCCGGTCAAGGTGCCGACGTCGATGCCGGTCCCAGTGCTGACGCCAGTGTCCGGCCCCGACCCCGGTCCCGGAGCAGGAACCGGTCCGGAGTCGGCGTCCCGCTCCCCTCCCCCCGCCATGCGGGGGTTTACCCCACCCCCAACCCGGGAGTGGCCCGGATCCCCAGGTGAGCCCCGGCTCCGTACGGTCGAAGTATGTCCGGGCCACATCGTGGGGCCGAGGGCATTCGAATCTGGGGGAGTCCCGTCGTGAGTGGTTTTGAGCGTCCTTCGAGCAAGCCGTCTTCGAGCAGGGGTGTCGGGTCTGTGGGCGGCGGCCGGGGCGTGGGCCGTGGGCCGCGGCGTTCTCTGGTCGCTGTCGGTGTGGGGGCCGTGGTCCTCGGTGTGTTCGCCACCGGGTGTGGGGCCAGTGCCGGGGACGACAAGGAGCCGGAGAAGCGGTCGTTCGAGCTCAGTGGGCGGACATTGACCGTCGATTCCGACGACTCGGCGCTCGAACTGGTCGCCGCGGACGTCGACAAGGTCCAGGTGACGCGCTGGTTCGAGGGGCGGGTCGCGATCGGTGGGGATCCCAAGGTGACCTGGGCGATGAAGGACGGCACGCTCAAGCTCCGTATGCACTGCTCGGGTGTGGTCGCCGACTGCTCGGCGAAGCACCGCATCGAGGTGCCGCGTGACGTGGCGGTCGTCGTGAGGGGCGACGACGGCAGCGTGAAGGCCAGCGGTTTCAAGGACTCGCTGAACATCCGCACGAAGGACGGTTCCGTACGGGTCGAGGACGCCGCCGGGGCGCTCACCCTGCGTACCGACGACGGCTCGGTCAGGGCGAGCGGCATCGACTCCAAGCGCGTGGACGTGAACACCAAGGACGGGTCGGTTCAGCTCGACCTCACCGCTGTACCGGACAAGGTCTCGGGGCGTAGCGACGACGGTTCCGTCACCATCGCGCTGCCGGACGCCACGTACCGTGTCACCACCGGCACCGACGACGGCGGAGTGGATGTGTCGGTGCCCCGCGACGAGCGCAGCTCCCATGTGGTGTCCGCCCACACGAAGGACGGGAAAGTCACGGTCCGTACGGCGAACTAACCGGCCCGTGTGTTCGTCCCTACCTGGTGGGAGAATGACACCGGGCCAGGACGGATGACAACACGGGAGAGGGAAGTGACGGCGACACCTTCGCAGCCGTACACACCGTTTGCGCCATGCGCACAGCAAGTTCCTCGCCCCCGTGCCGGGTTCGGGCCCACGGGGGCGCGCGGTGCTGGCCGTGACCTGCTGGCCCTGATGCTTCTTCCGCTCCCGCTGCTCGCGCTCACCCTGCCCGCCGCGTTCGCCGGCGGCGGCACCCGACGTTGGTTCGGCGGTCGCTCGGAGAGCCAGCGGGCCGAGGCCCAGGCGGCGAAGGACGCCGCGGCGGCCGCGTTCTACGAGCTCGACACCGCGCAGCGCGATCTGCGGATCTCGATCGAGACGATCACGGCCGTCGACGACTCCCCCGCCGCCCGGCGCGCGGTCTCCGACTTCGACGCGCTCGGCCGCCGCATCGACGAGGCCAGTCGTACGTACATCGGCGCGGTGGACGCCCACGACCTCGACCGCGACGACCTCGAAGCCTCCGTCGCCGCCCACGCGCGCACCGAGCTGACCAAGGCCAAGGACGAGCTGGCCCGGGTCAAGCAGGAGCTGGACCGTTTCGAGCAGGGGCTCGGACCGCTCCTCGGCAAGGCCGAGACGCAGCTGGCCCGCCTCGCCCCGGCCGTCGAGCGCGCCCGCCAGTCCCTGCTCGCCGCGTCGAACGCACTCGACGCCGTACGGGGGACGGAGCTCAAGGCCGACGACCTCGCCGCCCGGCTGGCCGCCCTCGCCCCGGAGCTGACCAAGCTGAACCAGGGTGCGGGGCAGCACGGCGTGCCGGAGACGCTGGAGCGCGCCGACCGGGTCGCGCGGGACGCCGAGGCGGTCCGCGCGGAGGCCGAGCGGCTGCCGGAGCGGGCCGCCGAGATCGACCGGCGCCTCGTCTCGCTGCGTACGCGCGCGCAGGCGCTCACCACGCGGTCCGGGCAGGTGGAGCCCGTGCTGAGCGAGCTGCGACGGCGGTTCTCCGCCTCCTGCTGGCAGGACCTGCAGCACGTGCCCGACCAGTCCGCGGAGACCGTCCGGCAGGCCGAGCGGAAGCTCGCGGAGGCGCGGACCGCGCGGGACGAGCAGCGCTGGGCGGACGCCACCTCGCTGCTGTCCACGGTCCGGGCGCTGTTGAACACGACCGACGAGGCCGTGTCCGCGGCCGGGGACCGGTTGCGGCGGCTGAACGAGGTGTCGAAGGACCCGCAGCGGGAGATCGACCGCACGCGGTTCGCGATCCGGGACGCCCAGCGGCTGGCCATGTCCGGGCGCAATACGCCCGACCCCCAGCACGCGCGGCCGCTCGACGAATCGGTGTCCCAGCTGGAGCGGGCGATCGGGACGTTGGAGGGGCGGCACCCCGATTACTGGCATTTTCTGACCGAGCTGGAGGCCGTGCGGGCGACGGTGGCTCGGGTGGTTTCACAGATTCGTGAGGAGCGTGGGGGCGGAGCGTGAGCGCTCCGCTGGGGGGCGCTGAATCACACGTGCACGCCGGTGGGGGCTGGGCGCGCAGTTCCCCGCGCCCCTGAAGGGCGCTTCCTCTGAAGGGGCGCTGTCCAAGTGTTTGCGGTCCGGGCGCCCCGGGCGGATGCTGAAGGTACGTACGGCCTCCGCTCGCACCCGAGGAGGCGGACATGGCCACGCACGTGCTTCGTACGGCGCCGAGGCGGCGGATCAGGCTTGATGAGCATCTGCCGGTCGATCACCGTCTCAGCAAGTTCTACCGGGTCGGCGCGGGGCTGATGGGTCTTGTGCTGCTCGCCTTCGGCATCCTGGGGCTGATCGACAAGGTCGGCTTCTTCGACACGGGCGGGGACACGGTCGCGGGGCTGAACACCAACGGCGCGCTGAGCCTGCTGTCGATCTGCGTCGGACTGCTGCTCTTCGTCGGCATGGTGATCGGCGGCAACGTCGCCTCGACGCTCAACATGATCCTCGGCGTCCTCTTCATCCTCAGCGGCTTCGTGAACCTCGCCCTCCTCGACACGGGCTTCAACTTCCTCGCCTTCCGCATCCAGAACGTGCTGTTCAGCTTTGTGGTCGGAGTGATGCTCATGTTCTTCGGGATGTACGGACGCGTCGGCTCGGCCCTGCCGCACGACAACCCGTACTGGCGGTCCCGCCACCCCGAGCAGGCCGCCCGCGAGCAGCGGCTGAGGGCCGGGGGCGGGGCCAGGGCCCTGCCCGGAGCCAAGAGCGACGCCGCCCTCCCGGAAAGCCGCACCACTCCCGCCGGAGGCGACCCCGCTCCCCCGGGAGCCACAGCCGGGCACCTGGGAGACGGAGCCATGGGAGACGGGCCGAGCACCCGCTAACCTGTGCCCATGCCTCGCTACGAGTACCGCTGCCGGACCTGCGGAGACACCTTCGAGAAGAGCCGTCCGATGGCCGAGTCGTCCGCACCTGCGGCCTGCCCGGCCGGCCACGACGACACGGTGAAGCTGCTGTCGACGGTCGCGGTCGGCGGTTCGGCCTCGGCTCCCACACCCCGCCCCAGTGCGGGCGGCGGAGGCGGTTGCTGCGGCGGGGGCTGCTGCGGCTGACCCCGCCCAGGACCAGGTTCCCGCGGTCGTCCTCAGGCTCTCTTCAGCTTCGGTTTTCTAGCGTGGGGGCATGACAGCCATCGCAGCCGCCGCGGCGGACAGCAGTGCCCCGCAATGGGTCAACAGCCTCATGGACACGCTCGGGGCACCTGGCGCGGGCATCGCCATCGCCCTGGAGAACCTCTTTCCGCCCCTGCCGAGCGAGGTCATCCTGCCGCTCGCGGGGTTCGCGGCGAGCACCGGGCAGATGAACCTGTTCGCGGCACTGCTGTGGACGACGGCCGGCTCCGTCATAGGCGCGCTCGCGCTGTACGGCGTGGGGGCGCTGCTCGGCCGCGACCGTACGGTGGCGATCGCGGCCCGGCTGCCGCTGGTGAAGGTCTCGGACATCGAGAAGACGGAGGCGTGGTTCTCCCGCCACGGCACCAAGGCCGTGTTCTTCGGGCGGATGATTCCCATCTTCCGCAGCCTGATATCCGTGCCCGCGGGCGTCGAGCGCATGCGCCTGTCCGTGTTCCTCGGCCTGACCACGCTGGGCAGCGCGATCTGGAACACCGTCTTCGTCCTCGCCGGCTATCTGCTCGGCGAGAACTGGTCGGAGGTCACCGGCTATGTGACGACGTACTCGAAGGTCGTGCTGGTAGGGGCGGTGCTCGCGGTGCTGCTCTTCGCGGGCCTACGGCTGTTCAGGCCGGGCCCGGGTGGGCGCCGCCGCGCGAAGCAGGAGACCGAGGAGAAGGAGCAGGTGGCCGCCTGAGCCGTCCAGCACGGCCACCGCTCAGGGCCACCCCCGCTCAGGCCCCCTCAGGCCGCCAGCCCTACCGAACCTCCCTCAGAAACTCCCGCAGGATCCGCTCCCCCGCGGCGACTCCCCGTTCCGGGAGGGCGGTGATGCCGGGGGCCGTCCACCCGACGTCGGCCAGTTCGCCGTGGCCGGGGCGCCAGCCGCGGTCCGCGGCCAGGAGGAGGTCGGCGTCGAGGAGGGAGTCCCCGGCCGCGAGGGTGAGGGTCGCTCCCGTGCGGCGGGCGACCTCCCGCATGGCGGCGCTCTTGGTGAGCGGCTTCGGTACGGCGTAGATCTTGCGGCCCTGGAGGGAGACCGTCCAGCCGCGGTTCTCCGCCCAGACGGCCAGTTCCTTCACCCAGTCCTCGGGGAGCAGTTCGCGCTCGACGACGAGGTATACGAAGAGGTCCTCGGCGAGGCGGTGCTTGCGTACCCAGGACGGGTCGGAGGTGGCCTCCATGTGCTCGCGCACCTCGTCGAGGGGGGCGCACTCGCGGGCGAGGCGTTCGGTCACCGAGGCGTGCCACTCGGGGTCCGTCACTCCGTCCACGAGCAGGTGGCCGCCGTTGGCGCAGATCGCGTACTTCGGGGCGGGGCCCGGGAGTTGGATGCGCTGGTACTGCTTGCGGGTGCGGGTGGTGGTCGGTACGAAGTCGGCCACGTCGCCGAGTTCGGCGAGCAGGCCCGCCGCGGTCTCGGTCATGTAGGACAGCGGCTTGCTCTCGTGCACCTCGACGCTGAGCAGCCGGGGCGCCCGCGCGTCGGGCATGGTCAGCGCCAGTGCGGCCGAGGAGTAGATGAGCGTGCGGTCGAGATCGCTGGCGACCAGCACCTTGGGCGAAGAGGTGGGCAGCGAACCGGAGTTCGTCATCGGGGTGGCGTTCGTCATCAGACCGTCACCGCCTTGCCGTCGGCGCCGGTCGCGCCACGGGTGTACTTGGGGTGGATCAACCCGACGCAGGTGTACGGGAGTTCGGCCACCTCCTCGACGGGTACGCCCCGCTGCTCGGCGAGCAGGCGTACGTGGTCGAGGTCGGCGCCCGCTCCGGCCCTGGCGAGGATCTTCCAGGGGACGCGGCGCAACAGCACGCGGGTCGCCTCGCCGACACCGGGCTTGACGAGGTTCACGTCGTGGATGCCGTACTCCTCACTGATCCGCTCGACTGCCGCCCAGCCCTCCCAAGTTGGGCTGCGGTCGGTGGACAGAAGCTCCTTGACCTGGGCGTCGACCGCTTCGTCGACCGAGTCGAAGCGGTCGGAGACGGCGTCCAGGAAGGCGACGGAGACGTCCGCGGCGGCGAGCTCGCGGTAGAACTTCGCGCCGTGGTAGTCGTGCTCCCCGACCAGGTCCGCGCGCAGGACCGTACGCGAAATGAGGCCGGAGACCGTGGAGTTGAGGCACGCGGAGGGGATGAGGAAGTCCTCGCGGGTGCCGTAGGTGCGCACGCAGGAGCCGGGGTCGGCGAGGACCGCTATCTCCGGGTCGAAGCCGGTGATGCCGTCGGAGGCCTCGAACTCCTCGACGGCTTGGGCGAGTTCACGGGTGATGGCGCCCTTGCCGGTCCAGCCGTCCACGAAGACGATGTCGGCCGGGTCGTGGTGTGCGGCCAGCCAGCGCAGCGCGTTGGCGTCGATGCCGCGGCCGCGCACGATGGAGACGGCGTAGTGCGGGAGGTCGAGGCCGTGCCGGTGCTGGGCCCAGCGGCGCATCAGGACGCCGACGGGAGTGCCGGCGCGGGCCAGCGAGACGAGGACGGGGCGCGGGGACCGCTCGGCCAGCACGGTCTCCGTGACGACGCCGACGGCCTGGGCGATGCGGGTCGCCGAGGCGGCGAGCGCGCTGTGGAACAGCTCCTGGTACGCGTCGGTCGGCTGGTACTCCACCGGGAGCGACTCCGCGTAGTGGGCGCCGCCGCTCTGGATGGCCTCCTCGCGCTCCTCGGTCGGCGCCTCCAGCCGGGTGTCCGAGAGATCCTGCAGCAGCCAGCCGACCTCGTCAGGTGCGTACGAGGAGAACTCGGGGCCACGGAGGGGCTCGGGCAGCATGGATGGCCTTTCAGTGGGCGACGCGGTGGACGGCCGTGCTGGTGCGTACGAGGGGACGACGGCGAGCAGCACGCTCGGCGTGTGCGCGGAGAGCCGCGCCAGCAGGCCGTCGGGAGCGTGCAGTTCGGGCGTGTCGGCGGTGGAGTCGACCACGGCGACGACGGCGTCGAAGCCGGCGCCCGCGACGTTGTAGGCGTAGCGCTCGCCGGGGCCGTCGGCGGGGTTGTCGTGGGCCGGGAAGACGAGCCGGGTGCGGATCGCGTACCCGGGGTCGTCCACGGCGAGCACCGGGGAGCGGGTGGTCGTGGAGTAGCGGACCTCGGCTTCGGTCAGCTTCTCCAGGGCGACGCCGAGCCGCAGCGGCGCGTACATCAGTTCCTCGAAGCCGAGGACTAGAACGCGGCCGCGGCGGGCGTCGGACGGAAGCGCTTCGGCGATACGGGCCGCCATGGCGGGCAGGGCGCCCTCCAGGCGTACGCGGTGCTCGGGCGTGAAGCCGTGCCGCCCGCCGTCGGGTATCTCCTCGGGCCAGCCCAGCTCGACACGGAGGGCGGGCGTGGCGGGCGCCCCCTGGGCCTCCGGGGCGGTCTGCCCGTCGGGGCCTGGGGAATCAGAGGCGGCGGACTCCTCCGCCTCGGACTCGTACCGCGCGACCAGCGCCTGCCCCTTCTCCAGGACCCCCTCGGGGAGCCGTACGGTGCCGGAGGCGGCAGTCACGAGGTCCACGCGGGCGCCGATCTCGCGGGCGAAGTCGTCCAGGCGTCCGAGGTCCGCGGCCGAGCGCATGTCGACCAGGGCGACTATGACGTACCGGTCGCGCGGATAGCGTTCGTGCAGGTCACGGATGGTGTTGAGGACCGTGTTGCCGGTGGAGAACTCGTCGTCGACGAGGACCAGCGGGCCGTCGCCGGCCAGCAGGCCGGGGTTCTCCGGGAGCAGCAGGTGCGAGGTGGCGTGCGAGTGGGACTCCTCGAAGCCGCCCGCCCGTGCGACGCCGTCGACCGGGCGCCGGGTCGAGTGGAGACAGGGCGCGAGGCCCACGCCGTCCGCGACGGAGTGTCCGAGCCCGGTGGCCGTCTCGGCGTACCCGAGGACGACAGCCCGGCGCGCCTCGTCCTCGCCGAGCAGGTCGCGCACGCGGAGCCCGAGCGCGAATCCGTACCCGTACACGACGGCGGGCGACTGGGGTATGTGCTTGCCGAGCACGTGCGACACGAGCAGATGGGCCCGCTTGGGGTTGCGCCGCAGCGCGAGTCCGAGCAGCTCGCCGAGCCCCTCGTCCCCGACGAGTTCGACGCCGAGCCGCTCGGCGACCCAGCATCCGGACCAGATCTCACCGTCGGCTCCGCCCGGCGTCCCGGACGGACTCCCGGCGCCGGGGCCCGCGCCGGCCCCGGCCTTGGTCCCGGGGCGGAATCCGGTCGCCGACCAGACCCCTGCCCCGCCCCCGTCGTTCACAGCGTTGTTCATGGATTCCTTGGGTGTCGGCCAGTGTCGGTGAGCGTAAGTGGGTGTGATGAGGGCGTGATGGGGGCGTCAGCCGGGGATTCCCGCCGCGAGCAGTTCCACGAAGCCGATGTCCTCGTTCGCGACGCCGAAGACCTCGGCCCGCTGGAGGGTGCGCTCCGCCCAGGCGCGGTGCGGCTTCACTTCGTTCATCTTGTTCGTGTACGCGGACCGCAGCACGCCCCCGCCGCCCCGCTCGGGCCGCAGGATGTCCTGGGCGTCGCTGAACTCCTCGTGGCTGACGACGGACAGCGCGTGCACGGGCAGGACGTGCGAGGGGTGGATGCAGGTCTTGCCCTGCAGTCCGTTGGCCCGGTCGAGGGAGATCTCCCGCAGCAGACCGTCCATGTCGTGCTCGATCAGCAGGGCGCGCAGGTCCTCGGCCTCCGGGGTGAAGGGGCTGCGCCGCAGTTGCGGCTTGAACATGCGCTCCTGGACCCTGAAGTACTCCCACACGGGCCCGGTCACCGTGAATCCGGTGCCGTCGGCCCTGCCGAGCACGTTCACCACGTCCGCGATCACGGACGCGACGATCTGCACGTCGTACGCCGTCATGTCGGGCGCCCTGCGCAGTCCGTACGCGGAGCAGAAGTCGGTGACGCCGAGCCGCAGCGCGAGCACGCGGTCGCGGTACTTGTCGACGGCCCGGAAGATCCCGGCGAGGGTCTCCGCCCGCGACTCGCGGTACAGCAGATCGGGCGATTCCAGGACGGGCATCGCGAACAGCCGTCGTCCGCTCGCGGCCTCGGCCGCGGTGAGCGCCTCCAGGAACGGGATCCCCCGCTCCTCGGTGAACTTCGGCAGTACGAATCCGGACAACAGGCTGACGGACGCGCCGAGCCGCCCGACCAGGTCGGGGATCTGCTCGGGTGCTCTGACCCGGACGAACAGCAGCGGAAGCTCGGTCTCCGGGCATCGTTCGGCCAGGTCGGCGAATTGCCGGACCAGGTTCGCCTCGGCTTCCGGAACCTCCGCGTCGTCGATCGAGTCCTCCAGGCACAGCACCATCGAGACGACACCGCGGCCGGTCTGCTTCACGATGTCGTCGGCCAGCTTCGGCCTGGTGGCAGGGCTGTAGAGGGTGGCTCCGAGAGCCACGGCCAGCATTCTGGCCGGGGAGTCCGCGGTGAACACGCACGGCTCCTGGTGGAAGAGGCGCTCCCGCACCTCAGGGGCGATGTGCCCGAAATGACGCATGAGTCTCCCCCGGGGCGGCTAGGCGGCCTGACGATATGTGGCCGGTAATAGTACGTAGAGATCCATGTCAAGGGTTCCCACCGGGCATGAAATTCAGGTAACGCAGGCAAACACCATTGTGTCTCCCGTCCGCGGATCGGGCCGGTCGGGAAGTCACCCCCGCGTTGTCGTGACCAGGACCGAGAAGGCAGGATGACCGCATGACGCACGCGATGCTGAAGGGATCGAACGTCCCGCTGGACGCCACTGCGGTGCGCGCCGTGCTGCGCTGGACGCCGGGACGGGGTGTCCCGGACGTGGATGCCTCCGCGCTGCTCCTCGGCCTCGACGGTCATGTGCGGTCCGACGAGGACTTCGTTTTCTACAACCAGCCCCGGCATCCCTCGGGCAAGGTCTGGCGACTCGGCAAGAAGCGCGTGAACGAGGGTCTCGCCGAGGGGCTCACCGACACGATTCAGTCGGATCTCGTCGGCGTTGACAATGAAGTGGGCCGAATTCTCCTTGTCGCTTCGGCCGACGGCGTCACCTTCGACCGGGTCAGCGCCCTGCGGATCCTGCTGTACGACGCCGTGCTCGGGGACGCCGAGCCGGTGGCGTACTTCGACATCAAGCCACAGACCGGCGAGGAGACCGCGCTGGTCTGCGGCGAGCTGTACCGCCGCGGCGAGGGCTGGAAGTTCCGGGCGCTCGGCGAGGGCTATACGAACGGTCTGCAGGGGCTGGCCTCCGACTACGGCATCTCGGTGGACGAGTCCGAGGTCGGGGACCCGTCGGCGTCCGCCCTGCCCGGCCCGCCCGCCGGCGCGCTGCCGCTGCCGCTGCCGCC
>NZ_JAPWHT010000258.1:0-14424 GCF_027270795.1 Streptomyces sp. ActVer | reverse complement strand
TCTGGGGCGGAGCCCCAGGGGACGATGGGGGTCCCCCCGCTCGAGCGAAGCCGAGAGTGGGGGAGGGTAGGGGCGGCGGGGGCGAAAGAAGGCCTACACACTCCCCCGGTACCGCCGCAACGCCGGCATCATCGCCGCCAGAACCAGCATCGTGACGACCACGAGCAGCCCGCCACCGGCGACAGCCGTGCGGGCACCCAGGGCGGAGCCGGCCGTCCCGTGGAGGACGTCGGCCAGGCGCGGACCGCCGGCGACAACGACCGTGAAGACACCCTGCATACGGCCACGCAGTTCATCGGTCACGGCCGACAGAAGGATGGCCCCGCGGAAGACCATGGAGACCATGTCGGCAACCCCGGCGGCGGCGAGGAACGCCACCCCCACCCACAGGTTGGAGCTCAGGCCAAACCCCGTGATGGCCACACCCCAGGCGACGACCGCGGCAATGACCATGAGCCCGTGCCGCCGCGCACGCGAGAACGTACCGGACATCAGTCCGCCGAGCACCGCACCGATGGGGATCGCCGCGAAGAGCAGTCCAAGAGCGAGCCCCTCGCCGTACGGGGCGTACGTCTGGGCGGCGAGCTGCGGGAACAGGGCCCGCGGCATGCCGAAGACCATGGCGACGATGTCGGCGAGGAAGGACAGCAGGAGCACCTGGTTGAGGGAGATGTAGCGGAAGCCCTCCGCGATCCCCCGCAGCCCTGCCCGCCCGGCGGCCGCCGTGGTCGTGCCCAGGGGCGGCAGGGCGGGAAGCCGGTAGACCGCCCATACCGTGGCACACAGGGCCAGGGCGTCGATCAGGTACAACTCGGCGAGGCCCACGACGGGGATGAGCGCTCCGGCCAGCAACGGCCCGGCGACGAGCCCGGTCTGCATGACGGTCGAGCCGAGGGCGTTCGCCGCGGCCAGTTCGTCCTTGGGGACCAGTCGGGCGATGGAGGCCTGGCGGGCCGGGGAGTTGAGGCCGAAGAACGCCTGCTGGACGGCGAGCAGCACCATCAGGACGCCGACCGATTCGAGTCCGGTGACGGCCTGTATCCAGAAGAGCAGGGACGTGACGGCTATCCCGATGTTCGTGACGAGGAGGAGCTTGCGCCGGTCCACACTGTCGGCGATCGCGCCGCCCCACAGCGCGAACACGACGAGGGGCAGGAGTCCCGCGAAGCTCGCGTAGCCGACCCAGGCCGAGGATCCGGTGATGTCGTAGATCTGCTTGGGTACGGCGACGGCGGTGAGCTGGCTGCCCACGGCCGTGACGATGGTCGAGGACCAGAGGCGGCGGTAGGCGGGACGGCGCAGCGGCCGGGTGTCCATGGCCCAGCGGCGCCAGCCGCCCCTTCTCTCTGGTTCCGCCGGTTCCGTCGGCCCAGGTGCCCCGGTCTCCGATTCCGCGCTGTTTTCCGCACCGCTCTTGCTCGTGTCCACGCCCGTCCTGGTTCCTCGACCTGATTGCTCGATACATCTTTCGATTCGAGGATCACTATCGCCGATCCGGGACCGCATTCGCCCGGCGGACCGATCCGTGGACGGGACGGGACACCCGCCAAGTGGGCATGCAGGGTCGTCAGCCCGTCGTACGCGCGTCCTCGACCGTCGCCAGAAGCGATGCCGCCTGCTCACGGGCGTGGTCGAGGGCACTGGGAAAGATGCGCAGTCCGTGGGCGACGAGGGCCCCCTCGTGGAGCAGCATCAGAGTGCGGCCCAGGGAGTCGGCCGAGGCGGGCGCTAGAGGGCGTACGAGGTCGGTGAACAGGGTGAGCATCCACTGCTTCTGGCCGGTGATGATCGCGTACGCCGGGTGGGACGTGTCGTCGATCTCCGCGTGGGCGTTGACCATGCTGCAACCCCGTGGGCTGGACGCGTCCATCCAGTCGCGTGAGGCCTCGAAGACGGCGAGAACGCCGTCGTGCGGGGTCCGGGCCGCGTCGAGGCGGGGTGCGAGGAAGGCCCGCCAGCGCTCGTCGCGGTCGGCGAGGTACTCGACGACGATCTGCTCCTTCGAACCGAACCGGTCGTAGAGCGTCTTCTTCGTGACACCGGCCTCGGCGGCGATGAGGTCGACGCCGACGGCGTGGATACCGCGGTCGTAGAACAGCCGCCCGGCCGCCTCCAGTGCCCGGCGGGCGCCGGGGGTCAGAGGCACTCGGCGCGGCCCGTCCGAGGCGATCGACGTACTCGACGGGCTCTGCGTGCTCTGCGTCTTCGAGGTGCTCATTCCTCCAGAGTAGACCGATCTGTATACTCAATGCCAGGTATACAGATCGGTCTACTTCTGTCGGTCGTCCGGCCTTGGAGGTGTGCGGTGTCGTGAACATCCTGTTGTCGATCGCGTTCGTCGGGGCCTGGAGCTCCGGTTTCATCGGGGCCAAGCTCGGGTCGGGCAGCGCCCCGGCCGTCACGCTCCTCATGTGGCGCTTCCTGCCGCTGGCCCTCGTCCTGGGCATCGTGGCGCTGACCGCGACGCGGGCCTCGTGGCGTGAGCTCACTCCCCGCGATCTGCTGAGGCAGGCCGCCGTGGGGGCGCTGTCGCAGAGCGGCTATCTCCTGACGGTCTACTACGCGATAGAGCTGGGAGTCTCCAGCGGTACTACGGCTCTGATCGACGGCACGCAGCCCCTGGTGGCCGGAGCGCTGGCCGGGCCGCTGCTGGGCCTGCCGGTGTCCCGTACGCAGTGGCTCGGACTGGGGCTGGGCGTGACCGGAGTCGCCGTCGTCACCGCGGCCGACGCGGGCGCCGGGACGGGCGTCGCATGGTGGGCGTATCTCGTGCCGTTCCTCGGCATGCTGTGCCTGGTGGCGGCGACCTTCCTGGACCGCCGGTCCCGTACGGACGTCCGCCCGATGGTGTCGATGACGGTTCACGCCGTCACAAGTGCCGTCGTGTTCACGGGACTTGCCGCGGCCACCGGAACGGTGGCACCGCCCACGAGCGGCTCCTTCTGGACCGCGGTGGTGTGGCTCGTGGTGCTCTCCACCTTCGGCGGGTACGGGCTGTACTGGCTGATCCTCCGGCGGTCGGGGGTGACCAAGGTCAACACCCTGATGTTCCTGATGGCCCCCGTCACGGCCGTGTGGGGTGCGCTGATGTTCGGCGAACCCTTCGGGACGCAGACAGTGGTGGGACTGGCACTCGGCCTCCTGGCCGTCGCCGTCGTCCATCGAGGAGACCGCCACGACCACCACAGCCGTCACGACCGCGACCGCGACGACCGGGACGGCCAACAGCCCGCGGCCCCGGGCCGTTCACGCCCCGGCGATCAGCGTGGCGCCGAGCGCGATCATCATCACCGCGACCAGAGCGTCCAGTACGCGCCACGCCGACGGCCGGGCCAGGAAGCGGCTGAGCAGGCGGGCGCCGAAGCCCAGCGCGGCGAACCAGACCAGGCTGGCGAGGACGGCGCCGAAGCCGAAGGTCCAGCGCAGCGGGCCGCGGTCGGCCGCGATGGAGCCGAGCAGGAACACGGTGTCCAGGTAGACGTGCGGGTTGAGCCAGGTCATCGCCAGGCAGGTGAGTACGGCCCGCCGTCGCGAGCCGGCCGTCCCCGCCTCCACGAGCAGCGCCGACGGCCGGAACGCACGGCGTACGGCAAGACAGCCGTAGCCGATGAGGAAGACACCGCCGATCAGCGCGACCGCGGTCAGTGCCTCTGGCCAGGCCACCACCACCGCGCCGACACCGCCGACACCGAGGGCGATGAGTGCCGCGTCGGACAGGGCGCAGATGCCCACCACCGCGAGCACGGCGTCCCTGCGGATGCCCTGCCGCAGGACGAAGGCGTTCTGTGCGCCGATGGCGACGATGAGGGAGAGGCCGGTGCCGAACCCGGCGGCCGCGGCGGTCAGAGCGCTGGTCACGGCATCCACGCTAGGAAGGCCGCCGTCAAGAGTACAGCTAAGGATTCTTACGTATCATTAGCGCTCGTGATGACAGAGCTTCCCCTCGACCAGGTGCGTACCCTGCTGGCCGTCGTGGACGAGGGCACGTTCGACGCGGCGGCCGCGGTGCTGCATGTGACCCCGTCGGCGGTGAGCCAGCGGGTCAAGGCGCTCGAACAGCGTACGGGGCGCGTCCTGTTGATACGTACGAAACCGGTCCGGCCGACCGAGTCAGGCGAGGTCGTCGTGCGGTTCGCGCGCCAACTGGCCAGGCTGGAGGACGAGGCCAGGACCGAGCTCGGCATGTCGGGCTCCGACGAGCCGACGCGGCTGTCGATCGCGGTGAACTCCGACTCGCTGGCGACCTGGTTCCTGCCCGCCCTGGCCCGCGCGCCGGAGGAACTCGGGCTCTGCTACGAGTTGCGCCGCGAGGACCAGGACCACACGGCCACGCTGCTGCGCGAGGGGCTGGTGATGGCGGCTGTGACCTCGTCGCCGGAGGCGGTGACGGGTTGTTCCGTCCGGAGCCTCGGGCGTATGCGGTACGTCCCGGTGGGCGCCCCCGATTTCACCGCGCGGCGGCTCGGCGGGTGGCCGGGCACCCCGCTTCGGGACGTGATCGGCGACGCGCCCGTGGTGACATTCGACCGACGGGACGATCTCCAGGACGCGTTCGTCCGGGGGCTCAAACGCGGTCGCGGGGCGGCGAGTTCGCTGAGGCATCTCGTGCCGACGTCGGAGGGGTTCGTCGACGCCGTGGCCGCCGGAATGGGGTGGGGCATGGCTCCCGAAGTGCAGGCGGCGCCGCTGCTCGACGCGGGACAACTCGTCAATCTCGCACCGGACTCGAAGATCTACGTTCCCCTGTACTGGCAGCAGTGGAAGCTCGACTTCCCGGCGCTCGCCGCCGTGTCCGAGGCCGTCGCGGCGGCGGCCGCCGAGGCACTGGAGTCGGGACGAGGCGCCTGAGCATCCATCGGAGCGGCTATGCCGGTCCAGCGGTCAGGAGGCCGGGCCCTGGCCCGCTTCCCTCTCCAGGAAGCTGATCACCTGGGCGGCGAGACCGTCCGCGGCGGATTCGGGGCGGGCGCCGACACCGACCGCCGGCTCGCGCAGGCCGATGCCACCGGACCAGAGGTAGCGCTCGGTCCACTCGTCGTCGACCTTCAACTGGACCTGGATGTCCACGTGGGAGAGGCCGCTTTCGGGAGCCGCTGCGAACAGGACAGCGGTGGCCCGGCGCAGGGGATAGACGTCGAAGCCCTCGATGAACTGCGAGTTGCGCCAGTCCAGAAACGCGCTCTCGCCGTCGGTCCCGATACGGATGTCGAGCTGGCCGTCTTCGAGATGAATGCCGAAATGCTCGGTCGTCCGGTTTTCGACGGTCACCCGGAATCGGAAGTAGATCAGGCCCTCGGCGGCGTCGTCACGACCGCGCGGCGGCTCCGCCTTCTCCAAGCCATGGACGCGAATGCGCAGGCCGGCATGCTCATCGTCGTACTCCTGCCAGTCCCCGACCACATTCGGCTCGTACACGGTTCACCTCTCGACCTCAGAGGGCTGCTGTCTATCCCTGAGCGCGACGAGGTGTCAAATGAGCAGAATGGGCGTTGGCCAGGGATTTTACCCGGCTTGATCGCTGATCAAGCCGTGCCCAGCCAGAACCCCTCTCACAGGCGTCACGGCCACCGCCCCGGCGTGCTGCACATCACGTCCCCCGGCCCGGGCCGGGGGCGAGGCGCCCGGCGGTGCCGGCGCCCGCTCCGGCGCCCGATGCCGTGCGGTGCATTTGAGCCAGCCCAGCGGGCTTCGCAGGCCGAATAAGGCCGCTCGCATTTCCCTCACATTTTCGCTATTGATTGTTGAATCGATTGAATGCCAGAATCCGTTCAGCCTCGCCGACATACCCCATCGGCCGAGCCACCCCGGGTTGACCGGGTGAGGATTCCAGCGGAAATTCAGGCCGATTCCCGACCCGCTCGATCCAGAAACTTGAGCCGCGTTCAGCAATGCCTCTTGAGCTGCACTCTTATTTGATAAGGCACGGTATGCCACAACACCCCAGCCCGTACTACGGTTCCCCTCCGGACAGCACGCAGTCCGGAACCGTGGCCCGGAACATGATCGGTTCGCATCCCGACTTCCGCTCCGTCCGCGGCGCCCACCGCAGATTCGGGGCGGTGGCGCTGTCGATCTCGGTGGGCGGGTTCCTGCTGTTCGTGCTGCTGTCGAGTTTCCTGCCGGACGTGCTCAATCGGCCGCTGTTCGGTCATGTGACGCTGGGACTCGCGGGCGGAGTGGGTCAGTTCGCCGTGATGGCCCTGACCGCGTGGCGGTACACGGTGCACATGGAGCGGCGGGTCGATCCGGCCGCCGACCGTCTGCGCGCCGAACTGCATCGCGACGCGGCCGCGCGGGCCCGGGCCCCCCAGCAGCAGAGGCGGTTCGGCGGATGGTGACTCTCCCCCAGGACCGGCTGGTCACTCTCTCCGCCGGTGTCGTCGGCGGCTTCAGCCTGAAGCTGACCTTCATCCTGTTCGTGTCGGTCGTCGTGGTCAGCATGTTCACCGCGCTCATCATCGCGCCGCAGGGTGACGAGATCAGCGAGTTCTACCTCGGCAACCGCACGATGACGCCGCTGCGCAACGGCCTTGCGATGTGCGGGGACTACCTCTCCGCCGCCACCCTGCTCGGCAGCACCGGCCTGGTCGCACTGACCGGGTACGACGGCCTGCTGTACCTCGTGGGCACCAGCGTGGCCTGGGTGATGGTGCTGCTCCTGATCGCCGAACCCCTGCGCAACTCCGGCAAGTTCACGCTCGGCGACACCCTGGCACTGCGTCTGCCGCGCAGCCGGCGCTCCGTCCGCCTCGCCCTCGCCTTCTGCACTCTGACGATCACCGTGCTCTACCTCGTCGCCCAACTGGTCGGCAGCGTCGCCCTGCTGACGCAGTTCCTCGGCGAACCGTCCAGCACCACCCGCACCCTGTGCATCGTCGCCATCGGCACCCTGGTCGTGCTGTACGTGGCGCTCGGCGGTATGCCCGGCGCGACCTTCATCCAGATCGTCAAGGCCGTCATGCTGGTCGTCGGTGTGGCGGTGACCGCCGTCATGGTGCTGCACCGCTACAAGTGGAACGTCGACGACCTGCTCGGCGGAGCCGCCTCCGGCAGCGGGATCGGACAGCGGTTCCTGGAGCCCGGGCTGCGCTACGGCGGCAGCACGACCAGCAAGCTCGACTTCTTCAGCCTGCAGATCGCCATCGTGCTGGGGCTGGCCGCGCTCCCCCACGTGATGATGCGGCTGCTGGCCCCGAGCGCCACCCGGGTGCTGCGGCGCTCCATCCTGTGGGCCATGGGCCTGGTCGGTTTCGTGTGTCTCGCCGCCGGCGTACTCGGCCTCGGCGCGACCGCGATCGTCGGGCGGGACGTCATCGCGGACATCGACGCGAAGGGCGACGCCGCGGTGCTGCTGCTCGCACAGGACCTCGGCGGTGCCCTGCTCACCGCGCTCATCTCCTGTCTGGCGTTCGTGACGCTGCTGGCCGTGGCCGCGGGCCTCACCCTCGCGGCCGCCTCCTCGCTCGCGCACGACCTGTACGCGGAGGTGATCCGCAAGGGCCGGGCGAGCCAGCGGGAGGAGCTGACCGTGGCCCGGCTGTCCGCCGTCGTGATCGGTGTCCTGGGGATGCTGCTCGCGCTCGTCTCCTGGGGGACGAACACCGCCACCCTGGCGTTCCTGGCCTTCGCCATCGCCGCGTCCGCGATCCTGCCGACGATGGTCTACAGCCTCTTCTGGCGCCGCTTCAACGCGCGCGGAGCCCTGCTCAGCCTGTACGGCGGCCTCATCACGTCCGTACTGCTGGTCGTCTGCTCGCCCGTCGTCTCCTCCAGGCCCGCCTCGTTCTACCCGGACGCGGACTTCGCCTTCTTCCCGCTGCAGAACCCGGGCATCGTCTCCGTACCGGCCGGGTTCCTGCTGGGCTGGCTGGGCACCGTCCTGGCCTCCCGCCCCAAGGACACCGAGCCGTCCGAGACGTACGAGAAGTTCGAGGTCCGCGCGGTGCTGGGGGTGGATCAGCCGGTCTGAGCCGAGGAGCGGGCGCATCTCCCACCTCGTGACGAAACGGACGCCCCTGTTGACGAAGGGGACGTCCGGGTGCGGAGATGCTCCTGCGACATGACGGCCGACCGTAAGGGCAGGGCAAGCGAGCGATGGCATTGCAGATCAGCGCCACCAACCCGGAGCATCCCGCGCTCCTGCTCGACCTGCCGTGGCAGCTGCCCCTGGAGGAGTGGCCGGAGCACTATCTGGTGCCGCTGCCCCGGGGCATCTCCCGGCACGTGGTGCGCTACGCGCGCGCCGGTGCGGAGGTCGTGGCGGTCAAGGAGCTCGCCGAGCGGCCCGCCCTGCGGGAGTACGAGCTGCTGCGCAGTCTCGACCGGCTGAACATCCCGTCGGTGGACCCGCTCGCCGTGGTCACCGGCCGCACCGACGAGGGCGGCGAGCCGCTGGAGTCCGTACTGATCACCCGCCACCTGGGCGGCTCGATGCCCTACCGGTCGATGTTCGAGACGACCATGCGGCCCGCCACCATGCACCGGCTCATGGACGCGCTGGCCGTGCTGCTCGTCCGGCTCCATCTGGCCGGGTTCGCCTGGGGCGACTGCTCGCTGTCCAACACACTGTTCCGGCGGGACGCGGGCGCGTACGCCGCGTATCTCGTGGACGCCGAAACCGGGGAGCTGCATCCGCAACTGAGCCCCGGGCAGCGCGAGTACGACCTGGACCTCGCGCGCGTGAACATCAGCGGGGAGCTGCTGGACCTGGAGGCGTCCGGCGCCCTCCACCCGTCGGTGGACCCGATCGAGTTCGGCATGGAGATCTGCGCGCGCTACAACCGGCTGTGGGAGGAGCTCACCCGCGCGTCCGTGTACCCGGCGGGCAAGCACCACTACATCGACCGCCGCATCCGCCGCCTCAACGACCTCGGCTTCGACGTCGCCGAGATGCAGATCGCGCACTCCTCGAACGGTGACACCGTCACGTTCGTGCCGAAGGTCGTCGACGCGGGCCACCACCAGCGCCAGTTGCTGCGGCTGACCGGGCTCGACGCCGAGGAGAACCAGGCGCGGCGGCTGCTGAACGACCTGGAGTCCTGGATGGCCACCCAGGACGACTACGCGCCCGGCGATCCTCCCCCAAGCTCTCGGCTTCGCTCAAGCAGGGGGGACCCCCACGCCGCCCGCCCGGAAGTGCTGGCCCACCGCTGGGTGCGGGACGTCTTCCGGCCGACCGTGCGTGCCGTGCCGCGCGAGCTGCGGGGCTCGATGGATTCGGCCGAGCTCTACCACGGGCTCCTCGAACACCGCTGGTACCTGTCCGAGCGGGCCCAGCACGACATCGGCCTGGACACGGCGGTCGAGGACTACGTCAAGAACATCCTGCCCCCGATGCGGGACGCGCTGCCGCCGCCGACGGACGACACCGCGCCCTCGGTCTGAGGCGGGCGGTCAGGCCGGCGGGACCACCGCCACCGGGCAGGGCGCGTGGTGCATGGCCGCATGCGCCACCGAACCCACCCGTGCGCCGACGGCGGAGCGGTGCGCGCGCCGGCCGACCACCAGCAACTGGGCCGACGCCGCCGCCGTGAGCAGTACCTCGCCCGCGCTGCCCATCTCGACGTGCTGTGTCACCCGCACCTCCGGGAACCGCTCCTCCCAGGGCCGCAGCGCCTCCGCGAGCGCCTTGTTCTCGTACTGCTCCAGTCCCCCGGCCTCGTCGGCGAGCTTCAGCGAGGCGGGGCTGAAGGTGAAGACGGTGGGCAGGCTCCAGGCCCGTACGACGCGTACGCCGGCGCCACGTGCGGCCGCCGTCTCGAACGCGAACTCCAGTGCCGCCGCGCTGTCGTCCGGGCCGCCCTGCTGCCCGACGACGATCTCGCGCCCGGCCGCCTCGGACTCGGCGAGATCCCCGGCGCGTACGAGGACGACGGGCCGCGCGGACTCGGCGACCACCTGCTGGCCGACGGAGCCGAGCAGGAAGCCGACGATCGCTCCGTGCCCGCGGGTGCCGAGCACCAGCGTCTCGGCGTCCGCCGCAGCGGCGGCCAGCGCGTCGACCCGGTCGCCTTCGAGGAGGTCGGTGGTCACCGGCAGGTCCGGGTGCCGGTCGGTGACCTCGCGTGCGGTCTCCGCCAGCGCGTCCCGCACGTCCCCGGTCCGGTCCTCGCCGTCGGACTTCTCCCAGGCGTGCACCACTCGCAGCGCCAGTGAACGGCGTACCGCCTCCCTGGCCGCCCAGTGCACGGCGGCCAGGGACTCGGCGGAACCGTCTACTCCCACGGTGATCGGGCGGGTCATGTGACAGCCTCCGTCGCGTTGGTTGATGTGCCCACGCTACAGAGCCATTACGCCGGCCCGCACGGCGGTGCTGTCAGCTCGTCAGAAGGGCGAGTTCGGTGCCCCCGAGCAGGAAGGCGCCCACGCCGAAGTCCGAGGTCCTGTCGTACGTGACGGGCTGACTGGACTCCGGGCGGTCACCCACCTTCTGTACGTAGCCGAGGAAGCCGTCGGGATGAACGGCCGTGGTGACGAGCCCCTGCCATGCCCGGTCCGCCACCGGCAGGAACGCCGACCGGCGGACGAGGCCGGCACCTCGTCGATGAGCACCTCCTGCGAGGTGCCGGGGAGCGTCGTGGTGATCAGCCGCGCCTCCCAGAACTCACAGGCACCCTTGAGGAGCGGGTAGATCCTCGCGAGATGGGAGCGCGACCGGGTGAACTCGTAGTGCTCCCACAGGGTCGTGCACAGCCACGCGTTGCCCGCCGGATGCCACCACCAGCCGTTTCCGCCATGGATGTTGGTGGAGAAGGCGACGGTCCAGCCGGCGACCTTCCCGGTGGAGTTGCGGTAGCGGTTGCGCGGGTCGTTGAAGAGGTCGTTGGTGAGCTTCGTCCAGGACTGGAACTGGTCGAGGCAGTAGTCGGTGAGCGCGTCGAAGCACTGGGACAGCCCGGCCCGGTCGGCCATCCAGTAGTTCATCTGGATGTTGATGTCCGTGTGGTAGTCGCCCATCCAGTCCGGGTCGTTGCCGTCGAGCCACAGCCCCTGGAGGTTGAGCGGGAGGCTGCCGCGGGACCCTGAGATCATCAGATAGCGGCCGAACTGCAGGTAGGCGGCCTCCAGTTCGGGATCGGGCTCACCGTCCCGGGCTCGCGCCCCGAGCCGTTCCCAGGTGTCCAGGGAACGCTGCTCGTCCGACGACGTGCCGAGCGAGATGTCCAACTGCTCGAACAGGTCGCGGTGGTCGGCGACATGGGTGCGCAGCAGGGTGTCCGCCGAGTGGCCCGCCGCGTCGCGGACCTTCGTACGGGCCAGCCGCTCCGGGTCGAGGGACGGATCGCGGTAGCCGTTGGAGGCGTCGGGCGCGTAGTTGGTGCCGCCGCTCACCACGACGGTGAGTTCCTTGCAGCCCGGAGAAGTCGATCCGCGGGCCGTTCACCCGGACGCTGCCGCCACTGCTCGACGCCTTCACGGCGGCGCCGTAGCGCAGACCGTTCGGGAAGGCGGTACCGAAGGAGGTGCCCGTCACGCTCTCTCCGTGCGTCCCCTCCAGGGTGATGCTGCCGGTGTAGCGGCCGCCGCCGCTCTGTGTGAAGTGCAGGACGATCGCGTCGTCGGGGCGGCTGGCGAAGATCTGCCGCTTGTACGTCACTCCGGAGCGGACGTACGACGTCGTCACCACGCCCTGCGCGAGGTCGAGGGTGCGGCGGTAGCCGGACACGGCGCCCAGGTCGTGGTCGGGGATGTCGACGGCGAGGCGGCCGAGGAGCGTGAAGGAGCCGAAGTTCTCGCGGTCGTAGGGGAATTGGCCGTCGGAGTCGAGCTTGTCGTTGAGGCCGCCGGTCCACATGGTGGCGTCGGTGATCAGGAGGAGTTCACGGCCGGGGTCGTTGCTCGCGAGGGCGCCGAGGCGGCCGTTGCCGACGGGCAGGCCCTGTTCGATCATCGAGTGCTCGTCGCCGGGCGACTGCCACCACAGCTGGTTGCGTGAACTCCCCTTCGGGAGCGGGGCGTCGGCGGGTCGCTGAGATGCGGCCGACGCGGTGAAGGCGGGCAGGCCGCCGAGGGCGGTGGCGACGCCGGCCGCCGCGGCCAGTAAGAGGAGTCTTCGTCTGCTGGGCTCGGTCGGGTTGTTGTCCATGGTGCGGCTCCAGGGGGAAGAGAACGGCGGTCAGGACGACTTCGGGACGTCGATGCGGTCGATGTCCGGGGCGTAGCCGGAGCCGCTGTCGAAGGTGATGGTGTTGGCGCCGGCCTTGAGGGTGACGGGCACGCTGACGGTCTCGGCCGTTCCCCAGTCCCCGGTGGAGGGGAACTTGTGGTGCCTGGCGCCGTTGCCGTTCGCGGAGACGTCGATGGAACGGGCGTCACCGCTGACGTAGGCGACCTTCACCATGTACGTACCGGCCTTGGCGACGACGACGTCGTTGAAGCGGAGCTTGCCGCCGACGTAGAGGTTGCCGACCTTCTTGCCGCCCGAGCAGGCGGAGCAGTCGGCGACGGCGGCGTTGCCGCTGAGGGTGCTGGTGGTCGACTCGGCCTCGTAGCCGGTCGAGGCGAGCGCGGCGCCGCGCGGGGTGACGGTGAACAGCCGGGAGCCGTGGGCGGGCAGGGCCTGCGTCACCTTGTTCGTGTGCGTGCCGAGGTTCTCGCGGTTCCACAGGTCCCGTACGGAGGCCTTGCCGGTGAAGCCGAGGGTCGCCCAGTGGCGGTGACGGCGGCGGGAGAGTCGGCGAGGTTGAACAGGGCCACGGTGTAGCTGCCGTCGGCGTTCTTCGCCGCCCACACCTGCTGCGGGTCGGACGGGGTGACCGGGCGGGCGGGCGGTGTGCTGCCCTGGTTGAGGGCGATGACCTCGCGGTTGGTCAGCAGCGACACACCGTAGGAGTCGAGCTTGGTCAGGTCGTCACCGGTGTAGAGCGGGGACTTGGCGATGGCCCACAGGGTCGCGTAGCTCTGCCGCTCGGCCTTGGTGAGGCCGTCCATCCGGCCGTTGCCGACGTCCAGGGAGTCCAGGTCGTTCCAGCCTCCGGCGCCTGCGTGGCGGGTCCAGCCGGGTGCGTCGTCCCAGCGGTCGTCGACCGAGTTCTCCCAGCTGACAAGGGTGTTGCAGTAGCACTCGACGTCGGTGTCGATGCGCCAGCCGTTGGAGTACTTCTTCCAGTCGGCGACCCGGCCGATGTCGAGCGACCAGGAGATCTCCAGGTGGATCGGACGGCCGGTGGCGGCGATGGCCTTCTGCCAGGCGGCGACGTCGGCAACGTTGTCGTACTGGTCACCGTTCTTGCCGGAACCCGGTCCGACCCCGTCGAGCTTGAGGAAGTCGTAGCCCCAGTCGGCGAAGAGCCGGGCCTGCGAGTCGACGTACTTCTGGGCGCAGGGGTTGGAGAAGTCGAGCTTGTAGGCGCTGTCCCAGCCGTTGGTGGTGCGCAGGTCGCCGTAGACGATGTCGGCGGTCGTGCAGCCCTCGGCGTTCCAAATGGGGGTCCTGCCCTCCCCGTACGCCTCCTTCTCCAGGCCGACCGGCAGGTAGATGCCCGCCTTGAGACCCTTGCCGTGGATGTGGTCGGCGACCGGCTTCATGCCACGCGGGAAGCGGTTCGGATCCGCCTTCTGACGGGCGTACTCGTCGAATCCGGGCTTCCAGTCCTTGGCACGCCACCATCCGGCGTCGATGTTGACGTACTCGTATCCGTACGGCTTGAGCTTGGCCGCGAGGGCGTCCGCCTGCTTGAGGACGTTCTTCTCGGTGAGGTAGCTGTAGTCGCCGTCGGGGTTGAGGCCGGGGTACTTCGAGGACTGCATGCTCCAACTCGACCAGCCCATGTAGGGCTTGGCCGCGACCGCCTCGGCGCCGGCGTCGGCGGTGGACGTGGACGTGGACGTGGTGGTGGAGGCAGTGGGGGTGGCGGCCTGGGCTGCCGGGAGGGTCGTCGCCATGGCCGCGGTGAGGGCCACGACGAGCACGGCTCTGGTGGAGCGACGGGCGTGGGTTCCGGGAGCGTACGAGGATGACCTCATGGGTCGGACCTCCAGTGATGGGTTCGGCTCTGTGCGGGTGCGGGTGCGGTGGTGCAGTGATGCGGTGGGGCGGGAATTTCCTTGGAGACCAAGGAGCCTGACGGTTCGTCAGAAATCCGTCAGGAGGTGGGGCGGCTCATCCCTGGCCGCGGCTCGGACCGCTGATGAAGGACTGGATGGCGGTGGCCGCGGCTCCGCGCGCCCACTCGTCGAAGGGCAACGGACGGGTCAGCAGGTCGCATCGCGCGGCCGTGCCGAAGGCCGACGCGGTGAAGGCGTCGCGGATCTGCTCGGCGAACAGGTCGTACGCGGCGAGGCCCTCGCCGGAGATGATCACGCGCTGGGGGCCCATGAGGTTGGCGACGGTCGCGATGGCCCGGCCGATCGCCTCCCCGGCCCGCGCGTACACCTCGCGGGCTCCGGGGTCGCCCCGGCGGGCCAGGTCGACGGCCTGCGCGG
>NZ_JAPWHT010000257.1:0-14442 GCF_027270795.1 Streptomyces sp. ActVer | reverse complement strand
GGGAGCGCGCCGACGAGGAGACCCGCGCCGAGCTGGACCGGTTGCGCGAGGAGCTCGCCGAGGCGCGCGGCCAGACCCGCACCGAGACGGAGCGGCTGCGGACGGAGCTGGAGTCGGCGAAGAAGGAAGCCGAATCGCTTCACCGCAAGCTGCGCGGGGCCCTGAGTGACGTCAAGCGCGGCGAGGCGGCCCTGCGCAAGCTGCGGGGCGAGATGGAGTCCGTCCGCGGCGAGGGGCAGGCCCACGTGTCCGCCGCCGAGAGCGAGACCCGGCGGCTCAAGGCGCGGCTGAGCGAGGTCGAGGCCACCCTGGAGGCCACCCGTCGCGCCGCCCGCGAGGGACGCAGCGTCGAGGACATGCGCGTACGGCTGCTGCTTGACACCGTGCTCGACGCGGCACAGGGGCTGCGGCGCGAACTCGCACTGCCGCCGGTGTCGGTGCGGCCCGCGGAGACCGTGGAAGCGGTCGAACCGGGACGGATGACACCAAAAGACATTGCGGCCCGCGCGCTGTCCGAAAACGATCCCGCGATCCTCGACCAGCTGCTCGCGCTGCCGCAGGCGCATCTGGTCGTCGACGGCTACAACGTCACCAAGACCGGCTATCCGCAGATGCCCCTGGAGAAACAGCGGCTGCGGCTCCTCGGGCAGCTCTCGCAGCTCGCCGCGCAGACCGGCGCCGAGGTCACCTGTGTCTTCGACGGGGCCGAGCTGGCCGCCCCGGTACTGCTCGCGCCGCCGCGCGGGGTGCGGGTGCTCTTCTCCAAACCCGGCGTCACCGCCGACGAGTTGATCCGCCAGCTCGTGCGCGCCGAGCCGCCCGGGCGGCCCGTCATCGTCGTCTCGACCGACCGCGAGGTGGCCGACGGGGTGGCGAAGGCGGGAGCGCGCCCAGTGGCCTCCGCGGTGCTCCTGAAGCGGTTCTCGCGCGGCTGAGCGAGCGGGTTTCAAGCGGCCGCGCAAGGGGATTTCGTGGGGCCGACCTTCTGATGGTGTACGTCACCTACGTAACAGACACCCCAAGTGCAACACATGTGCAGCTTGCCCGAATTGGCGAAACCTTCACGCAACGTAGCGTCAAGCGAGCATTACTGCATGTGAGTTGAGTGCGAAGAATGCGGTCGGTGACCGAGATTTTTCCGAGGAGGATTTGAACTGATCGCAAGAACATCACTAGGGTCGGGCGTCGAACCTCCACTCGGGTGATCGCTCATTGGGAGTGACGGTGGAGGGGCACCGCCAACCAGTGTTCTCGGTGGGCGGCTGAGGTAATGAAGGAGCTCGCCTCCGTGGCGTCCCACCGTCGACCGAAGCAGCCGAGCCGCACCCGCGTGACCGTGCTCACCACCGCCGCCGCTGCGGCCGTGGCCCTCAGCTCGCAGGCGGCCAACGCCGCGCCCAGTGAGAAGCCGAACAAGGACGAGGTCAAGGCCAAGGTCGACGCGCTCTACGAGGACTCGGCACGGGCCACGGACAGGGCCAACGGCGCCGAGGAGAAGGTGAAGAAGCTCGAAAAGGAGATCGACACCATCCAGGACCAGGTCGCGCGAGGCCAGGACGAGCTCAACACCATGCGCGACAGCCTCGGTCTGATGGCCAGCTCCCAGTACCGCACGGGCGCGATCGATCCCTCCGTCCAGCTCTTCCTCTCCTCCGACCCGGACGACTACCTCGACAAGGCGTCCACGATCGACCAGTTGAGCGCCCAGCAGGTCGAGGCGCTGAAGAAGGTCCAGGAGAAGCAGCGGACCCTCGCCCAGCAGCGTCAGGAAGCCGCAGGCAAGCTCAAGGACCTCTCCGAGACCCGTAAGACCCTGGGTCAGAAGAAGAAGGAAGTCCAGGCCAAGCTCGCCGACGCGCGCAAGCTCCTCAACACCCTGACCGCCCAGGAGCAGGCGGCCCTGAAGGCCGCGGACACGCGCGCAAGCCGCGACGCCGGGGACCGCATCGAGCTCGGCAACGAGGTGCCCGCCTCCGAGCGCGGCGCCGCGGCCCTCGCCGCCGCCAAGACCCAGTTGGGCAAGCCGTACGTCTCCGGCGGCAGCGGACCCAACTCGTACGACTGCTCGGGGCTGACCCAGTGGGCGTACGCCCAGGCCGGGGTGTCTCTCACCCGGACCACGTACACCCAGCAGAACGACGGCACGAGGATCACCCGCGACCAGCTCCAGCCCGGCGACCTGGCCTTCTTCAACAACCTGGGGCATGTCGGTCTGTACGCGGGCAACGGCATCCTCCTGCACTCCCCGAAGCCGGGCGCCGTCGTCCGTCTCGAGTCGATGAGCACGATCGGCACCTTCCAGTTCGGCGTCCGGGTCTGATCCCCGGCTCCCTCGCCCGGTCGTCCGCGATCTGATTCCGTCCTCCGGCCCGGACCTCTCCGGGCCCGCCGGGAAGTTGATCGCCACGCCGCCCGAACGGGCGAATTCCCGCAACTCCCGCTGACCCCACGCCCCGCCGATGACCTGCGTCTGAGGCGGGGCGTCACGTTGTGTACCCGTACGGGTCTTTGGCCACTGTGTAGTCGCACGGCTACTGTCTGCCACGATTCCCTCAACTCCGGGGGCACGTCAGCGGAAGGGAGTGCGGCTTCCTGTGGGGTCCCATCGCCGCCTTGTACCGTCCGGCTTCGACCGGGGCGCCCGAGGCGCCACCCTGTGCGTACTGACCGCCGCGGCCGCGGCCCTCGGCGTTCTGCCGGCCGGCGCCGCGCCGCAGGACGACACCCGTGCAGAGGTGGACCGGCTGTACGAGGAGGCCGAGCGCGCCACCGAGTCGTACAACAAGGCCGACGAGCGCTCGGACACACTGCGCGACCAGGTGGACAAGGCGCAGGACCGGATCGCCAGACAGCAGGACCGCATCAACGCCATGCGGGACGCGCTCGGTTCGCTCGCCGGGGCCCAGTACCGCTCCGGCGGCCTCGATCCCTCGCTGGCGCTGATGCTCTCCGACGACCCCGACGAGTACCTCGACAAGGCGGCCGCGCTCGACCGGATCAGCTCCCGGCAGGCCGGGGAACTCAAGGAACTGCAGGGCGCCATGCGAGATCTCTCCCAGGAGCGCGAGGAGGCGACCCGCAAGCTCGGCGAACTGGACAGAAGCCGCAAGGCAGTCGCCCGGCACAAGCGCACCGTCGAGCAGAAACTGTCCAAGGCACGGCAGTTGCTCAACGCCCTGCCCGGCGCCGACCGCGCCGCCTACGACCGGGCCTCCCGCTCGGGACGCGTGCCCGACCTCACCGGTGCCGTCCCGTCCTCCGGCCGTGCGGCCGCCGCCGTCGCCGCGGCCCGCTCGGCCGTCGGGCGCCCGTACGTCTGGGGCGCCAACGGACCCTCCGGGTTCGACTGCTCGGGCCTCACCCAGTGGTCGTACGCGCAGGCCGGTGTCGGTCTGCCGCGCACCTCGCAGGCCCAGGCGCAGACCGGACGGCCGGTGCCGCTCTCCCAGGCGCAGCCCGGCGACATCGTCACCTACCGGGGCGACGCCAGCCATGTCGGGATGTACGTGGGCAACGGACAGGTGATCCACGCGCCCTACCCGGGCGCCTCGGTGCGCTACGACCCGGTGGGCATGATGCCCGTCAACACCGTGACGCGCCCCTGACCCCACGGGCGGGGCGCCGTACGATCAGGGTCGTGGCTGGTCGTGGGCGTGCGCCGAGGTGGGTCGTAGGGCTGCTGCTGGCAGCTCTGACCGCGTCGGCCGGCTGCGGAGGCGGCTCCGGGACCGACAGCGCGTCCGGTGACGTCCAGCGCGTGCTCGACACCCGGGCGGCGGCGGTGCGCGACGGCAGCGAGCGGGAGTTCGTGGCGACGCAGGCACCGGCCGCCGTCGCCGCCGGGGAACGGGCCGCCGCGCGCACCGAGTTCAGGAACCTGCGGGGGGTCCCGCTGGCCGACTGGGCGTACCGCGTGACCGGCCTGCACCGCTCCGGCGACCGCGCCACGGCCGACGCGGAACTCCGCTACCGCATAGAGGGCTACGACCAGGCCCCCGTCGTCACCGCCCGCACACTGAGCCTGGCACGGGCCGACGGGCGCTGGTACGTGACCGCCGACCGGCCCGCCAAGGACTCCAGTCAGCAACTGTGGGAGCAGGGGGCCGTCCAGGCCGTACGCGGCGAGCACAGCCTCGTCCTGGGCGTCGGGCGCCCGGGCGGCGCGCTGCGCCACTACGCGGAACTGGCCGACCGCGCGGTGCCCGCGGTGCGGGAGGCGTGGGGCGAGGAGTGGTCGCGGCGGGTCGTCGTCCTCGTACCGAAGTCGCTGGACGGGATGGCGGGGCTGCTCGGGGCGCCCGCGTCCGGGTACCGGGGGATCGCCGCGGTCACCACGGGCGCGGTGAGCGAAGCGAAATGGGGGTCCCCCCGGCCGGAGGCTGGGGGAGGATCCGCGAAGGCGCCGGCCGACCGGATCATCGTCAACCCCGACGCGTACGGGGTGCTGGGCGCCTTCGGGCGGCAGGTCGTCCTCGCGCACGAGACCACCCATGTCGCGACCCGTGCGTCGACCTCGGCGGCCACTCCGCTGTGGCTCTCCGAGGGGTACGCGGACTGGGTCGGCTACCGCGGCACCGGGCGCACGGCCCCGCAGGCCGCGCCGGAGCTGGCGCGGGCGGTGGCCGAGGGGCGGGTGCCCGACGCGCTGCCGGGCGACGAGGACTTCGGGTTCGGCGGCGACGCGGGTTCGCTGGCGCGGGCCTATGAGGGTGGCTGGCTGGCCTGCCGGATGATCGCCGAGCGGTGGGGTGAGGTCCGGCTGGGGGAGTTCTACCGGGCCGTGGGGGAGCGGGAGAAACGGGCCGGGGCGGTGGAGGCGGGGCTGGAGGAGGTCCTGGGTACGTCGCTGGAGGAGTTCACGGGGTTGTGGCGGGCGTATGTGCGGGATCGGCTTGGGTGATGTGTGTCGGCTGCGGGCGAGTGGGAGCTGGTCGCGCAGTTCCCCGCGCCCCTAGAAGAAGGGGCGCTTCCGGCACTGCAGGCTGTCCGCCTCGCCCCGTTGCGCAGGCCGCCGTCAGGAGCTCAGCGTCTCCTGGGTGCGGGGTGTCTGAGCGGGGAGCTCGGGCGGGGTCGAGTACGACACCGTGTCGCGCCACAGGAGGGTGCCCGCGGTGACGGACGCCGCGACCAGCAGGCCGTTGCGGATCAGGAGCAGGGTGATGCCGAGGCCGTCGCTGCCGACGACGTTCGCGAAATAGACGGGGAACTCCAGGACCGTGAAGAAGCACGCCGTCAGGACCATCCCGGCCGGCAGCCCCATCCGGCTGCCGCGGAAGACCATGCACACGGCGGCCAGACCGACCAGCCACACCATGTACTGCGGGCTGATCACCCGGCTGGTCGTCGTGAACAGGAGCACCGCCACGAACGCGGCGTCCGCGACCGTGTGCGCCAGGAAGCGCGTCGCCAGCAGCCGCCACATCAGCAGCCAGCCGAACGCGAGCGCCGTCAGCAGCAGGGCCGCCGTGCTCACCAGGTCGACGTACGGGCCGAGGAACTCCACCGAGCCGTAGTTGAGCAGGACCTGGCCCTCCCACCCGTGGTGCCGGGCGATGTGGAAGACCAGGGAGCCGAGGGACTCGACCTCGGTACCCCGGTCGCGCTGGAAGGTCATGAACGCGAAGGCGCCGGGCATCGACACCGCGAACAACAGTGCCAGCCCCGCGGCCGTCGCCGCCGCCGCGCCCCACGCCCTCCGCTTCGCCGAGCCCACGAGCAGCAGCGCCGGCCACACCTTCAGCATCGCGCCGAACGCGGCGAGCACGCCCATCACGCGCGGATGCCGGGCACCCGCGAGGATCGCGGCCACGACCACGGCCGTCACCATCACGTCGTACCGCGAGTACACCGTCGGCCCGAGCAGCGGAACGCCCACCACCCACACCCAGGCGCCGCGCAGCGACTTGCCCGGGCGCCGGCCCGCGTACAGGAGCAGACCGAAGGCGACCAGGTCGGCGAGGAAGGCCATGACGAAGAACGCCGAGGTGTACTCCAGGAAAGGCAGCAGCCCGGGGGAGAGGATCGCGAGCGCGGCGGCCGGCGGGTACTGCCAGGTCACGTCGTCCAGCGGGAAGGTGCCGGTGCGCAGGACCTCGTACCAGCCGTGGTAGATCACCGAGACGTCGCTGGTGACATCGGGGCCCGGGAAGATCCACACCTTGAAGACGAAGAGCAGCAGCATCAGCCTGGTCAGGCCCCAGGTCCCCACCAGCGGATACGGGAACCTCGCCCCCCTCGCTCCCGTCATGCCCACCTGTCCTGTTCCGTACGGATCCTGTGTGCGGCCATGATTCCCCGCGCGGCTGTGCGAGGGCCATGAAGCGCGGCCGTGCGGAGCTGCCGGGTGCGGGTTCGGTACTTCCGTGCTTTCGGTACTGTCGACGGCGATGCACAAGACCCTGATCGTGACCAACGACTTTCCGCCGAGGCCGGGCGGCATCCAGGCCTTCCTGCACAACATGGCGTTGCGCCTGGACCCCGAGCGGCTCGTCGTCTACGCCTCCACCTGGAAGCGGGGCCGGGAGGGAGCCGAGGCGACGGCCGCCTTCGACGCCGAACAGCCCTTCGCCATCGTACGCGACCGAACAACCATGCTGCTGCCCACTCCGAGGGTCTCCCAGCGGGCCGTGGGGCTGCTCCGGGAACACGGCTGTACGTCGGTGTGGTTCGGTGCCGCGGCGCCGCTCGGGCTGCTGGCGCCCGCGCTGAGGAAGGCCGGTGCGGAGCGCCTCGTGGCCACGACGCACGGGCACGAGGCGGGGTGGGCGCAACTGCCTGGCTCGCGCGAGCTGCTGCGCAGGATCGGTGAGTCGACGGACACGATCACCTATCTCGGCGAGTACACACGCTCGCGGATCGCCGCGGCGCTGACGCCCGGGGCGGCCGCGCGGATGGCCCAACTGCCGCCCGGCGTCGACGAGAAGACCTTCCACCCCGGTTCGGGCGGCGACGTCGTCCGCGCCCGGCTCGGTCTGACCGACCGCCCGGTGGTCGTCTGCGTCTCTAGGCTGGTGCCGCGCAAGGGCCAGGACACGCTCATCCTCGCGATGCCGCGGATCCTGGCGAGCGAGCCCGAAGCGGTGTTGCTGATCGTGGGCGGCGGGCCGTACGAGAAGGATCTGCGCAGGCTCGCGCACGAGACCGGGGTCGCCGACTCCGTCCGCTTCACCGGGGCCGTTCCCTGGTCCGAACTGCCCGCCCACTACGGCGCCGGTGACGTGTTCGCCATGCCGTGCCGCACCCGCCGCGGCGGTCTCGACGTCGAGGGCCTGGGCATCGTCTACCTGGAGGCCTCCGCGACCGGGCTTCCCGTGGTCGCCGGCGACTCCGGCGGTGCGCCCGATGCCGTCCTCGACGGCGAGACCGGCTGGGTCGTCCGGGGCGGCTCCCCCGAGGACGCGGCCGACCGCATCACCGCCCTGCTCGGCGATCCGGAGCTGCGGTGCCGGATGGGGGAGCGGGGTCGGGAGTGGGTCGAGGAGAAGTGGCGCTGGGACCTGCTGGCGGAGAGGCTGAAGGAACTGTTGTAGGGCTGCGCCCTGCTGCTTCTTGGAGCTCGGCAGGGCAGGTTGCCGGGTGACTGCGGGTGCGTTGTGGCTGATCGCGCAGTTCCCCGCGCCCCTAAAGGGGCCGGGGCTGCACCCACCGTCTTTTTAGGGGCGCGGGGCCGTGACACAAGCGGCTCCGCCGCGGGGCGCGACAAGCCCCCACCGGGCCGCAGCCATCACGATCACCGGGCCCGCGCCACAAGGCTGTTCCAGTGAGGATCAGCCCCGATAGATGGCCTCGATCTCGTCCGCGTAGTCCTTCGCCACGACATTGCGCTTGAGCTTCAGGGACGGCGTGAGGTGGCCGGAGTCCTCGGTGAACTGGTGGGCGAGAATCCGGAACTTCCGCACCGATTCCGCCTTCGACACCGCGGCGTTGCCGTCGTCGACAGCGCTCTGGATCGCCGCGAGCAGATCCGGATCCTGCCCGAGCGACGCCGCGGTGGACCCGGCCGGCTTGCCGTGCTCCTCGGCCCAGCGGCCCAGGAACTCGTCGTCGATGGTGACCAGCGCGCCCACGAACGGACGTCCGTCGCCGACGACCATGCACTCCGCGACCAGCGCGTGCGCCCGGATGCGGTCCTCGATCACGGCCGGGGCGACGTTCTTGCCGCCCGCGGTGACGATGATCTCCTTCTTGCGGCCGGTGATCCGCAGATAGCCGTCCTCGTCGAGCGTGCCGATGTCACCGGTGTGGAACCAGCCGTCGGCGAGCGCCTCGGCGGTCGCGGCCTCGTTGTTCCAGTACTCCTTGAACAGGTGCTCGCCGTGCAGCAGCACCTCGCCGTCGTCCGCGATGCGGATCACGGAACCCGGCAGGGGCTGGCCGACCGTGCCGATCTTCTGCCGGTCCCACGGGTTGAAGGCCGTGGCCGCGCAGGACTCCGTCAGGCCGTAGCCCTCCAGGACCGTGAAGCCGATACCGCGGAAGAAGTGACCCAGGCGCTCGCCCAGCGGGGCGCCGCCCGAGATCGCGTACTCGCCCTTGCCGCCGAGCACCGCGCGCAGCTTGCTGTAGACGAGCGCGTCGAACGTCTTGTGCTTGATGCGCAGGCCGATCGACGGGCCCGACGGGGTGTCCAGCGCGCGGCTGTACGCGATCGCCGTGTCCGCCGCCTTGTCGAAGATCTTGCCCTTGCCGTCCGCCTGCGCCTTGGCCCGCGCCGAGTTGTAGACCTTCTCGAAGACGCGCGGCACACCGAGGATCAACGTCGGCCGGAACGAGGCCAGTTCGTCCGTGAGGTTCTTGATGTCCGGGACCATGCCCAGCTTGATCGGCGCCATCATCGGCGCGACCTGCACGAGCCGCCCGAAGACGTGCGCGAGCGGCAGGAAGAGCAGCACCGAGCACTCACCCGTACGGAACAGGGGACGCAGCCGCTCCACGATGTTGCCGCACTCGGCGAAGAAGCTGCGGTGGGTCAGCACACAGCCCTTGGGGCGCCCGGTGGTACCGCTCGTGTAGACGATGGTCGCCGGGTCGTCGGCCTTGGCGAGCGAGCTGCGCTCCTCGACGGCGGCGTCCGTGACGTCCTTGCCGGCCCGGCCGAGCTCCTCGACACCGCCGCCCTCGATCTGCCAGACGTGCTTGAGGTGGGGCAGCCCGTGACGCACCGACTCCACGGCGGCCGCGTGCGCGTCCAGCTCCACGACGACGGCCGTAGCGCCCGAGTCGCCGAGGATCCACTGCACCTGCTCCGCCGAACTGGTCTCGTACACCGGCACGGTGACCGCGCCCGCGCTCCAGATCGCGAAGTCGAGGAGCGTCCACTCGTAGCGCGTACGCGACATGAGGCCGACCCGGTCGCCCGGCGCCACGCCCGAGGCGATCAGGCCCTTGGCGGCGGCCTGTACCTCGGCGAGGAAGGTCGTGGCCGAGACATCCGTCCAAGTGCCGCCGACCTTACGGGCGATGACCGCCACGTCCGGATGCTGCGCGGCGTTTCTGCGGACGATGTCGGTCAGATTGCCGTCCGCAGGGACCTCGTACAAAGCCGGAAGGCTGAACTCGCGCAAGACTGCTGCTCCTCATAGGGCGCCGACGCCACGACTTCGTGTGATGCGACGGAGCGGTCCAAGGCTCGGGCGTGTGCTCTGGGACCCAAGGTGGTTGAAACCCTGAGCACGACTGGACTGCCCGGACGTTACCCGCCGGTACTGCCTCTACGACAGGGGGGTCGGGTGAGATGTTCCCCGCGTCACACGCGTTGGTGTTCCTCTTGAGTGTTTCTCCGCGCAGGGTAGTCCACCACGTTACTGACTGGGAGGTAACTGCAGGTCCGCCCGCGTCTACACACGTTTGCTCCACAGGCTTACCCTTGATCGCCATGGCAGGCACACAAGGCGGCAACGCCGACGACATCGGCGGCCCGGGCGGCGAGGCCCGGAAGACGCGCATCCACGTGGTGAGCGACGTACACGGCAACGTCCGTGACCTGGTCAGGGCCGGTGACGGTGCGGACGCCCTGATCTGTCTCGGTGATCTCGTGCTCTTCATCGACTACGCCGACCACTCCCGCGGCATCTTCCCGGACCTCTTCGGCACCGAGAACACGGACCACATCGTCGAGCTCCGTACCGCCCGCCACTACGAGGAGGCCCGGGCCTTCGGCGCGCGGCTGTGGGCGGGCGTCGACCGCGGACCCGCCATCGAGAAGGCCGTACGGAAGCAGTACGCCGAACTGTTCGCGGCGTTCCCCACTCCGACGTACGCCACCTACGGCAACGTCGACGTGCCGCCCCTGTGGTCGGAGTACGCCGGACCCGGCACCACCGTGCTCGACGGCGAGCGGGTCGAGATCGGCGGCCGCGTCTTCGGCTTCGTCGGCGGAGGCCTGCGTACGCCCATGCGGACTCCGTACGAGATCAGCGACGAGGAGTACGCGGCGAAGATCGAGGCCGTCGGCGAGGTCGACGTGCTGTGCACGCACATCCCGCCGGAGGTGCCCGAGCTCGTCTACGACACGGTGGCGCGGCGCTTCGAGCGGGGGAGCCGGGCACTGCTCGACGCGATCCGGCGAACCAGGCCGCGTTACTCGCTCTTCGGCCACGTCCATCAGCCGTTCGCCCGGCGGATGCGCGTCGGCGCCACGGAGTGCGTCAACGTGGGTCACTTCGCCGGAACGGGGAAGCCGTGGGTGCTGGAGTGGTGAGGGCCACCGGCGGTCGCAGGGCCGGGGGCGGCGGGCCGTCCGCCGCGCGGTAGCCTTCACGCTGCATACACAGGTAGGAAGCGTTCGTACCCCGAAGAACACCCCTTTGTCCGGACCGCATCTGGAGGAGCCACAGCGATGGCGGAACACACCAGCTCGAGCATCACGATCGAGGCGGCACCGGCCGATGTCATGGCGGTGATCGCCGACTTCGCCCGCTATCCGGACTGGACCGGCGAGGTGAAGGAGGCGGAGGTGCTCGCCACGGACGAGAAGGGCCGCGCGGAGCAGGTGCGCCTCGTCATGGACGCCGGCGCGATCAAGGACGACCAGACCCTCGGATACACCTGGACCGGCGACCACGAGGTCTCCTGGACCCTGGTCAAGTCCCAGATGCTCCGCTCCCTCGACGGCTCGTACATCCTCAAGCCCGCGGGCACCGGCGCCACCCAGGTCACCTACCAGCTCACCGTCGACGTCAAGATCCCCATGCTCGGCATGATCAAGCGCAAGGCGGAGAAGGTCATCATCGACCGTG
The DNA here is from genome assembly GCF_027270795.1 of Streptomyces sp. ActVer. Taxonomy (NCBI): domain Bacteria; kingdom Bacillati; phylum Actinomycetota; class Actinomycetes; order Kitasatosporales; family Streptomycetaceae; genus Streptomyces; species Streptomyces sp. ActVer. The sequence goes on along the minus strand of NZ_JAPWHT010000257.1, from coordinate 3,205 downwards.
CCCTGGCGGGCCTGAAGAAGCGCGTGGAGTCGGGCGAGAAGTAGGCGATGCGGGTGGGCGGGGGCTGATTTTCAGCCCGTCCGGCGTTTGAGGACGAGGCCGTTCAGGCCGATCTCCCACCCACCCACGGCCCACCACCCAGCCCGTCCGGCGTTTGAGGACGAGCGCGTTCAGCGCGATGCGGGGGTCCGGGGGCGGAGCCCCCAGGAACGGGACGGGACGGGTAGGGGCGGCGGGGGCGAAACCCTCTCTGCTCAGCCCGCCGCCCAGGCACAGGTACCGTTGACAGACATGCGCACCATCCTGATCACCGGCCCCGGCGGCTCCGGCCGCACCACCGTCGCCGCGGCCACGGCGCTGCAGGCCTCCCGCCGGGGAACCCGCACCCTGGTACTCACCGCCGACCGCACCGACACCCTCGGCGCCATCCTCGGCACCCCCACCGGTGCCACCCCCACCGAGGCCGCCCCTCACCTCACCGCCTGGCGACCGGACGCGACCGAGGCCTTCCGCACGGACCTCCTCGCGTTCCAGGACCGCGCCGCCACCGCCCTCGACCTGCTGGGCGCCGCCCGTCTGGACGGCGAGGAACTCACCCCTCTCCCCGGCGCCGAGGAACTCGCCCTGCTCCGCGCCCTGCGCGACGCGGCCACGGCGGACACGTACGACCTCCTGGTCGTCGACCTGCCGTCCATCCCCCAGGCACTCGCCCTCCTCGCCCTGCCCGAACAGCTGCGCCGCTACCTCCGCCGTCTGCTCCCCGCGGAGCGCCAGGCGGCCCGCGCGCTGCGCCCCGTGCTCGGCCGTCTCGCCGGCGTCCCGATGCCCTCGGAGTGGCTGTACGAGACGGCAGCCCGCTGGGACGTCGAGCTGGCCGCCGTCCAGCTGGCCGTCGAGGACGCGGCCACGACCGTACGGCTGGTCGCCGAGCCGGGCCCGGCCGGCACCGACGCCGTACGCACCGCCGCCACCGGACTCGCCCTGCGTGGCCTGCGCACCGACGCCCTGGTCGCGAACCGCGTCCTGCCCGACGCGTCCCCCGACACCTGGCTCGCCGCCCTCGCCGTACAGCAGCGCAAGGCGCTCGACGAGTGGCGCGACGAGTGGGGGCGGACGTTCGACGTGCGCGAGCTCCCCCACCTCGGCCGGGACCCGCGCGGCGCCGAGGACCTCGCCGCGCTGCCCGTGCCCGCGCCGGGCGACGCCCCGGGACCGGTCGAGTGGCCCGTCGCCGACCGGCTCGCCGACGACGGCGTGCTCGTCTGGCACATCCCCCTCCCCGGCGCGATACGGGAGGAGCTCGACCTCGTACGCCGTGGCGACGAACTCGTCGTCACCGCCGGGCAGTTCCGCCGGATCGTCCCGCTCCCGTCCGCCCTGCGCCGCTGCACGGTGGACGGTGCCTCCCTGCGCGACGGCGAACTGGCCGTCCGCTTCGCACCGGACCCGGACCTGTGGCCCCGGGGAAGGTGACAGAGTCCCGTTCTGTGGCCGCGCGCACGATGAACGGCGTACCCCCGTTCGGGTAACGTCGAGAGATACAGATCCCACGCTTGGAGTCCGCCATGAGCGATGAGCGCCCCACGTCCGACGCCGACGCCGCCAAGGAGGCGCTCGACGAGGTGCGCGCGACCGACGCCGATGCCTGGGCGAAGGCGTGCGCCGAGGACCTCGCCGCGGAGAAGGCCCGCCGCCGCGTCCAGAACGGCCAGCCGCCCGGCTCGGCCGCCGAGGAACTGCGCAAGCTCGTCGACGCCGTCGCCGACAAGCTCTCCGGGCTGCAGTCGCCGCTGCTCGGCGCGGTCGCGGGCGGCGCCGCCCAGCAGATGGTCAACCAGGTGGTGCAGCAGGCCAAAGCCGCCGTCGAGCCCGTCATCGAGCGCAACCCCGACGTCTTCGACCACCTCGCCACCGCGGGCTCCGAACTGCTCGCCGCCTACCGCTCCGCCGTCGAGGCGCAGGAGCGGCGCTGGACCAGCCGTGACACCGCCCCGGGCCCCCGTGACGAGGGCACCGGTCCCGGTGAACACATCGACCTCGACTGAAGCCCCTCGGGTACGGTTGGCCGTAGCGGGGCTCGACCGAAACTGAGGGATTCATGGGACTCACCATCGGCGTCGATATCGGCGGCACGAAGATCGCGGCCGGCGTGGTCGATGAGGAAGGCAACATCCTCTCGACCTTCAAGGTGCCGACTCCGACGACGCCGCAGGCCATCGTGGACGCGATCGCCGCGGCCGTAGAGGGTGCCCGGGCGGGGCACGAGATCGTCGGCGTGGGTATCGGTGCCGCCGGATACGTGAACCGCCAGCGCTCGACGGTCTACTTCGCGCCGAACATCGACTGGCGGCAGGAGCCCCTGAAGGACGAGGTGGAGGCCCGCGTGGGCCTGCCGGTCGTCGTCGAGAACGACGCGAACGCGGCGGCGTGGGGCGAGTACAAGTTCGGCGCGGGCAAAGGCCACCGCAACGTCATCTGCATCACGCTGGGCACCGGCCTCGGTGGCGGCATCATCATCGGCAACAAGCTGCGCCGCGGGCACTTCGGTGTGGCCGCCGAGTTCGGCCACATCCGGATGGTCCCCGACGGCCTGCTGTGCGGCTGCGGCTCCCAGGGCTGCTGGGAGCAGTACGCGTCCGGGCGCGCCCTCGTCAGATACGCGAAGCAGCGCGCCAACGCGACCCCCGAGAACGCGGAGATCCTGCTGTCGCTCGGCGACGGCTCCCCCGACGGCATCGAGGGCAAGCACATCTCGATGGCCGCCCGCCAGGGTGACGCCGTGGCCGTCGACTCGTACCGCGAGCTGGCCCGCTGGGCCGGTGCCGGTCTGGCCGATCTGGCCTCGCTCTTCGACCCCTCCGCGTTCATCGTCGGCGGCGGTCTCTCGGACGAGGGCGAGCTGGTCCTCGACCCCATCCGCAAGTCGTACAAGCGCTGGCTCGTGGGCGGCAACTGGCGTCCCGTCGCCGACGTCATCGCCGCCCGACTGGGCAACGAGGCGGGGCTGGTGGGTGCGGCGGATCTGGCTCGGGAGCCCGATCCGATCATGTAGTCGCGCTTCGACCGCCCGCCGTTTCCCTCCGGGGGCGGCGGGCGGTTCTGTTTGAGGGGTTGGGGGGTGAGGGTCGTGGGGATCCGCGGGCCGGTGGGGGGTGGTCGCGCAGTTCCCCGCGCCCCTTAAAAGCAGGGGCTACCGCCACGTCTT
>NZ_JAPWHT010000256.1:0-14480 GCF_027270795.1 Streptomyces sp. ActVer | reverse complement strand
CCCGCCGACTGGCCGCCGCGTGGCGGGTGGGCAGGCTGACGGCGGCGCTGCCCGGTCTCGCGGTGGACCTCGTCGCGGACGTCGACCGCCGGCTCGCCGAGACACCGCCCGCGGACCGGCTCACCCGCCCGGACCTCGTCTCCACCCTCCGCTGGACCCGTGCCGCCCTGGTCTCCCTGCACGCCCAGGAGGCTCTCGCGGGCGCCCTCCTCCCCGAACCCCGCGCCACGGCCGCGGGCACGGCCCTCGCCGCCCTCGCCGAGGCCCACGCTCTCGGCGTACCGGACGCCCGGATGGTGGCGGCGCAGCCGGTGGTGCTGGCGCTGGTGGCACCCGGTCTGGGCAGGGAGTTGAGGCTTCCGGCGGATCCCGGACACTCGCAGGGCGCACCGACGACACGTCAGGGCGCCGCCTTCACGGCAGCCCTCACGGACACGGACACACTCGCCGCCCTGGACTCACTCCCCCGCCCCCTCCCCTCGCTCCCTCCCCGCGAGGCGCTCCGCCTCCGTGTCCGCTGGGTGCAGGAACTCCAGGTGCGGCTCGTCCGGGAGGCGGCGCGGCGGCTGGCCGTAGGGGGCGGTCCGGGCGAGGCGTCGAAGGTCGGGCTGCTGCGGTGGCGGGAGTTCGTCGAGGCGCTCGAACACGGCCGCCTGCCCGGCGACTTCAAGGAACGTCTGCCGCGAGCCGTGTCGGCGCCCCTGCCCGACGCGTTCCGTCTCGCGGAGGGCGGCACGGTCGTCGCCGAACAGCCCGTGGCCAAGGGCAAGGACAAGGGCGGGAGCGAAGGCGCGGGCCAGGGCGTGTCCGGCGGACGGGCCGCCGGAACGGCCTGGGACGGCACCGGGACCCGGCCCGCCGACCCCGTACTCGTCGTCCGCACGCTCGACCCCGCGCTCGCCCCGCTCCTCCCCGGTCTCGCGGGGCTCGTCGCCCAGACGGGCAGCCCCCTGTCCCATCTCGCCGTGCTGGCCAGGGAGTTCGGCCTGCCCACGGTCGTCGGCGCCACGGACGCCGTACGCCGCTTCCCGCCCGGGTCCCGCCTCACGGTCGACGGCACCGCCGGCGACGTACACGTGCGGGAGCAGGACGAACAAGCCCTCGGCCACGTGCGGGAGCAGGAAGAAGAGGAACAGCAGGAACGACAGGTCCTCGGCCAGGAGCCCCAGGGAGACCCCCGATGAGGCGCGTCGCCTATTTCTTCGGGGCGCGGCGGCCGCGGGAGCGGGGACGTACGTCGTCATCTATCTGTACCGGTGGCAGTGGCAACGGGCCATCCTGTGCGGGGTGTTGCTGCTGGTCGTCGAGGTGATGCTGCTCGGGATCGTGCTGCTCGGGCGGCTCTCGCGGATCGAGGAGCGGATGCGTGACGCGGACCGTCGGCAGGAGGACGTGCTGGCGCGGCTGCGGGAGAAGGACACCAAGCCGGCGGGCGACCGGTTCCGCTGGCTGGACGAGCCGACGAGTCGTACGTACGTCTTCGTGCCGGTCCTGATGGTCACCGGTGTGCTGCTCTCCGGTCTCGCCTGGATCGTGCAACGGATCGCGTCGGCCACGGCCCGGCCCACGGCGGAACGGCGGCTCGCGGGGCGGCTCGCCGTCCTGGCTGCACCGGATCCGGCCCGGGACGCCGATCCGAACAGCATGGCCGATCCGGACGGCATGGACGACCTCGACGACCTGCCACCCATCGGCGGGCGAGGACGGCGTGGCCGTACCGCGCGCGTGCTCGTCGTGAGCGCGGTCGGGGCCACGCTGGCCGGCGCGCTCGTCGTGGGGCTCGCCGACCTCACCCAGACCCGCGAGGAGGACGCGAAGAACTCCGAGGCGACCTCCCTCCTGCTGAAGGTCGACATGCGCGGTACGAACATGACCGCCGAGCGGGAGTCCCTCGCCGCGCACCAACTCTGGGAACGCTGCCGGGACTCGACGTCCGTACCGCTGAACCGCGCCACCCTCGGCACGCTGGGCGACGGTCTCTTCGCGGGCGTGGTCCAGCCCGCGCTGACCGACCACGACCGGATGCGGCTGCGCGGCTGCCTGGAGGACACCGGCCTGGACCGTACACACCTCACGGTGGTCGGCATCGGCGACGCGGACGCGGACGACGACTGAGCGCGGACGTGCGGACGCGGACGACGACCGAGCGCGCACCCGTGGGCGACGCCCCGCCCCGGCGCAGTGGTTCGAACCGGAAACTCCGGTCGCTTCCACCCCTTCCCTCACACGGGCAACTTCTGCCATACACGGACAACTCTCGCCCCGGCGGCCCGGGTTACGATGCCAAGGCGCCCCTCCTCCCCGAGCCCGCGCCCCTCGTCCCCGAGCCTCCGGGTCGCCCATGGCTGTCGTCGCTCCGTCCCCTCCCCGCACCACCCTGCCCACCGGCCGGCCGCGCAGATCCCTGCGCCGAACCGTGCTGAGAGTGCTCGCCGGACTCGGTCTCGGCTATCTCGCCCTCTGGGCGACCGGTGCGCTGGGCATCCTCGCGCTGTCGTACTGGACCCGGGAACAGACCCCTCCGCCGGAAGGGACGCACGCGGTCCAGGGCATCCACCACTTCCAGCCCGTCGACGCCGAAGGGGCACTGTGGCGGGGCGCCGCCCCCTCCCCCGCGGGCTACCGCGAGCTGGCCGGGCTCGGCTTCACCACGGTCGTCGACCTGCGGGCCGAGGACCTGAGCGCCTCCCAGCTGGCCGGGCCGGGCAGGGCGGGTCTCGATGCCGTACGGCTGCCGATCCGGGACGGACAGACCCCGACGCCGCACCAGGTACGACGCTTCCTGAGCGTCGTGGGCGCGGCCCCGGGGCCGGTGTTCGTGCACTGCGGTGCGGGTGTGGGCCGTACGGGGACGATGGCCGCGGCCTATCTCGTACAGGCCGGACAGGAGTCCCCGTCGGTGGCGGTCCGGCGCAACCTCGCGGTCGGACCGCCTTCGATCGAGCAGATCTATTACGCGCTGAGCCTCGGCCAGGACCGTGCCGAACAGCCGCCTTTCCCGATCGTGGCGGTGAGCCGGCTGGTGGACGCGCCTCGGCGCATGTGGTCCTGGTGGTGAATCGACTGGGTCACTGGATCAACTGAATGCCAAGGTAGAAAGCACGTGGGACAAATAGGTGCGGATCAAGGATCGGCCGGTCGGCGGCCTCAGGAGAGCAGGAAGTCGGCCTCCCCCGCCTTGGCTCCCTGGATGAACGCGGTCATCTCGCCGGGGGTGTAGATGAGGGCGGGCCCGTCCGGATCCGCCGACTGGCGGACGGCGATCCGGCCGTCGGAGAGCTTCATCGCCTCCAGGCAGTTGCCGCCGTTGCCGCCGCTCCACGGCTTGTGCCAGCCCTCGCTGCCCAGTTCGCGGGCGGGCATGCCGTTGTAGATCCGCGCGTTGCGTATCCGGGTCTTGATGCGATCCATTCACAGCTCCTTGCGGAGATCCAGCAGGATCTCCTTCGTGCGATGTGCCGTGGCGGCCTGCGCCGCCATGCGGTCCATGACCTCGAGGTGGGTTGCCACCTCGGTACGTCCGTCCAGGTAGACGGCGCCGGTCAGGTACTCGCTGTAGACCATGTCCGGAAGTTCTGGCATGGCAAAGCGGAACAGCACGAAGGGCCCGTACGTGCCCGCGTGCGGCCCCGAGGAGAAGGGCGCGATCTGCAGCGTCACGTTGGGCAGCTTCGTGGCCTCGAGCAGCCTGTCGATCTGGGCGCGCATGACCTCGGGGCCGCCTACGGGGCGGCGCACGGCGGTCTCGTCCATCACGGCCCAGAACCGGGGCGCGCCCTCGCGCGTCAGCAGCTCCTGGCGTTGCATGCGCAGCGCCACATGGCGCTCGATGTCCTCGGGTCTGGTCTGGCCGATGGCGCCGGATTCCATGACGCCACGCGCGTACTCCTCGGTCTGCAGCACTCCGGGAACGAAGTGGGGTTCGTACGAGCGGATGAGGACGGCGGCGCCCTCCAGGCTGACGTACATCGAGAACCAGCCCGGCAGGATGTCGTGGAAGCGCTGCCACCAGCCCGGCTGGTTCGCCTCCTCCGCCAGGGCGACGAAGGCCTCGGCCTCTTCGTCGGAGACGCCGTACGACTTCAGCAGGAGCTGGAGGTACGGGATTTTGAGCGCTACCTCGGCCGTCTCCATGCGGCGGACGGTGGCGGAGGTGACGCGCAGGATCCGCGCGGCCTCCTCACGCTTGAGCCCCGCACGCTCCCGCAGGTCAAGCAGGCGCCGTCCGAGGACGACCTGCCCGACCGTCGGCGCGGACCGCGGCTCGCTCACGTCCACCTCCACTTTGTCCAGACAGCCCGGGCGGCGCCCGTTCGGGCCCCGAACGGGTACCCAACTGACGCCGCGCCACATGCTGTTGCGAGCAGTGTGCCATGGCCATACGGCACGGAACACTGCACTCTGCAATTTTCAGAGTGACACTTGCCAAGTGTTCACGACGGGGAGATAGTGGCAAGCGTGATTCCGTCCGCGCCGTTAGGAACAGACGCAGCCGAGGACCGGTTCCGTCTCGCTGCCACCGCTGGGGTACGCCCCGAGGCGGCAGCCGAGCGCCGGTTCCGCTTCGAGTTGGCCGCACATCCGGGCTCCGCAGCACAGGCCCGGCATCTGACGCGTGCCCGGCTCTCCGGCTGGTCGGTCTGTGAGGACACCTGCGACACGGCGGAGCTCGTCGTCTCCGAACTGGTCACCAACGCCATAGTGCACACGGCGAGCCGCCATGTGGTGTGCGAGCTGCACGACGGCGGCGACCTGGTGCGGATAGCCGTCCGTGACGAGGGGTGTGCGCCGGGTGAGCCCCACCCGTCGCCACAGCGTCCCGAAGAGGAGCACGGGAGGGGACTGCTTCTCGTCGCGGCGATGTGCACAGCCTGGGGCGCCCAGGAAACCGGTCCCGGACTGCTGGTCTGGGCCGAACTGCCGCGCTCGGCGAACAACGGCGCCGAGCCGCGGTCGGACCTGGGCTGGAGTGCGAGGAGCCGGCCGGCCCCAGCCGGCTCCTCGCCGACCCGGGAAGACGCGCACGGGGAACACGCCCATGCGGAGCCGAGCGGCTCGCAGCCGCCCCCGGCCGGGCACGACTGGTAGTGACCTGAATCGTTCCAGCCGCTTCCCGGCTGGTGCGGCGACAGCCGTTTCCGGATGGTTCGGAAAAATTGGAGAACGGACGGGGGCTGAATGGGTGTGAGGGCAACGTCGGCCGGTGCGCCACGGGTGCTGAACCTGGACACGCTGGTCCGCCTGGAGCGCGGCCTGCGGAAGACGTCCGGTACCGGGCCGTCGCGGCGGCTGACCGTGCCGGAGGGCATGCGGGCGCCGCTGGGCTGTGACGCGGTGGCCATGCCCGCGAGACTCGGCCCGCTGCTGATGCCCCGCCTGCCGCGCGTCGGCTGTGTGTACGCCGACAGCACGCACTGGTGGTGGCTCGTGCCCTCCGACTCCGACGTCGCCCTGGAGTGGCCGGCGCCCGCGCACTACGCCACGGGGGCGCTCGTACCCGCCTCGCCCGGTCTTCCCGGACTCATCCACAAGCCCGGCGGCACGCTTCCGTACACGCCGCCGATCCCGCTCTATCTGGCGCTGTGCCGGTTGACGGGGACTCCGCCGGCCTGGACGAGACCCGTCAGCGCGTGAGCGCTCCGCTGGGGTGCGCTGCATTCGCCTGCGGATAGTCGTGGGCTGGTCGCGCCCCGCGGCGGAGCCGCTTATGTCACAGCCCCGCGCCCCTTCGGGGCGCGCCCCCCACAGCGCGCGACCGTGAGCGCCCGGGCGTGCTCCGGTTACGCCGTGGCGGACCGGGCACGCGCCCTGCCCGATGGCGTCCCGCGCCGCGATAGTGGCCGTTCGGCCACAATCGGGGGAGGTCACCGGTGGGACCTGCGGAATCTGCGGGGGCTGCGAAGAAGACCGGGCGGAGAATCGGGCGGAGAACCACGAGGAAGACCGGGCCGACGGCATCCGCGAAGGCGGGATCCGTGAACGGGAAACCCGGCGCGGCCGGTCCCGAACCGTCCAAGCACGAGCCGTCCGAGCCCGAACCGCCCAAACACGAGCCGTCCGAGCCCGAACCGTCCGAGTCGGAGCGGCTGCTGTTCGGCGGTCCGTTGCGCTACGACATGGGCTGGTCGCAGCATTCCGACGCGTTTCTGGAGCTGAACTTCCGGGCCATGGTGACACGGCTGCCCACGCTGCTGGCGTCCAGTTTCCGGCTCGCCTGGCAGGCGGACCGGCGGGCGGCACGGATCGTGGTCGGCGCGGAGGTGGGCCGCGGCCTGGCCCAGGCGGTGAGCCTGCTGGCCGTCAACAGCGTCCTGGGGCGCCTGATGGCGACCGGCCCGGTGGAGGACCGGCTGCGCGACGCGGTGCCCGCGCTCGTCGTCGTCGCCCTCGTGATGCTGGTCGCCGCACTGCTGCGAGCCGCCTCGACATACGCCACGGGCCGCCTCGAACCGAAGGTCGAGCGCGTCGCGACGGAGCTGTATCTGGAGCGGGCGGCGGCCGTCGAGCTGTCCGCGATCGAGGACGAGGCCTTCCACAAGCTGCTGGACACAGCGCAGTACGGCGCCTCGTCCGCCCGGCGAATGATCAGGATCGCCACGCGCGTGGTGAACGCGGGGATCTCGCTGATCGCGGCGGCCGGCGTGCTGACGGTGCTGCACGTGGCACTGCTGCCGCTGCTGGTGACGATGACGCTGCCGAGCGCCTGGAGCGCGCTGACCATGGCGCGGCGCCGCTACACGTTGTTCCACGCCTGGGTGCAGCACGCCCGGGCCGGCCAGCTGATCAGCGGTCTGCTCACCGAGCCCGCCGCGGCACCCGAGATCCGCGTCCACGGGGTCGGCCCCTTCCTGCTGCGGCACTTCCGCGCGATGTCGGAGTCCGCCGAGGCGGAACAGGCCCGGCTGGCCCGACTGGGGGCCCGGACCGGACTGATCGCGGCCGCCTGGACGGGCCTCGCGACCGTGGCGACGTACGCGACGCTCGGCGGGCTGCTGCTGGCCGGTGCGATGGCGCTGTCCGTGGCGGGCACGGCGGTGATCGCGATCCGTACGGGCTCCGGGAATCTCGACACGCTCGTCCTGGAGGTCAACAGCCTCCATGAGGAAGCCCTGTTCGTCGGGGATCTTCAACGCTTGTACGTGGAGGCGGCCGAGCGTGCCATCCCGGTCGGCGGCGAACCGCTGCCCGAGGAGCCGCGCGAGATCCGCTTCGAGGACGTCACGTTCACCTATCCGGGCAGTGCGGCCCGCCCGGCGCTGGCGGACCTGACGCTCACCGTGCCGCTCGGCAAGATCGTGGCGCTGGTCGGGGAGAACGGCTCCGGGAAGACCACCCTGGTCAAGCTGTTGTCTGGCCTGTACGCGCCGCAGCGGGGCCGGATCCTGTGGGACGGCGTGGACGCGGCGACCGCCGACCGGCACCAGCTCGCCGAGCGCATCGCGATGGTGGCGCAGGACTTCAAGAGGTGGCCGTTCACGGCCCGGGTGAACGTCGCGATCGGCCGGACGTCGGCGCCCCTCACCGACGAGCGGCTGCGCACGTCCGTCACCGAGGCGGGCGCCGAGAACGTGGTGGACGATCTGCCGCGCGGTCTGGACACGCTGCTGGCCCGCATGTTCAGCGGCGGCCACGAGCTGTCGGGCGGCCAGTGGCAGCGGCTCGGTATCGCGCGGGCGGCGTACCGGAGGGGCGCGATCCTGGTCGTGGACGAGCCGACGGCGGCTCTCGACGCCCGTGCCGAGCTGGAGGTCTTCGAGAAGATCCGGGCCCTCGCGGGTACCGGTCAGACGGTCATCCTCATCACACACCGCCTCGCGTCGGTGCGCCATGCCGACCTGGTGCACGTCCTCGACCAGGGCCGGCTCGTGGAGTCCGGCACTCCGGAGGAGCTGCTGTCCTCGGGCGGGGTCTACGCCGAGTTGTACTCGCTCCAGGCGGAGCAGTTCGCCGCCAGGGTGCCGGCGCCCAAGGCCGGCTGAAGGTCTTCGTGCCTCACGCCGGGTGAGGCCCTCGGCGGCCGGCCCGGCCCGCCCGGCTCACTCGGCGAGTTCCCGCACGACCACCAGGAAAGCGTCCGTCGACAGGTCCATGATGACCTCGACGTGCTGCCCCTCCAGGCGGCGCGCCTGCGCGAACTCCTCGGCCGGCCACGAACCACGCGGCCCACCGGCGGGAAAGCGCTCCAGCACCGTTCGCCCGTTCACCACGTTGCACCTCCATGTAGCGCTGCTCTCCTGAGATCTCCAGAGAGCCCTTGAAGAGTTAAACGCCAAACATGGGGTGGACGTCTCGCGAAGTGACGTTACTGAGACGTAGCTGACACGCGGCCATCACACCTTGTGAAACACCTCTCAGGCCGTACCGACCCTCTGTACGGCCCTTCGCGTGGCCCTTCACAGGCCTTTCGCGCGGCCTTTTGTGCCCCGGCCGGACTCAGTCCTCGTACTCGTCGTGGTACCGGACGCGCTCGCTGCCCGCGGGCGCGCCCATGGCCGACGCGCGCCCCTCCGGCTGCTCCCACTCCTCCTGCCTGCCGAGGGCGGTGAGGTCCAGGAGACTCGTGGTGGAGCCCAGTCCGTCCAGTCCGCGCTCGTACGTCGAGTACGTGTGGAAGATCCGCTCACGGTCCCGGAGGAAACAGCTCAGCCCGGGCCGTTCGTACGGATCGTGGCTCTGGCCGCCGGCGCTGCTTTCGTGGCCCTCGAACGACACCTGGAAGTCGTGGTTGAAGTCGTTGCCGTACGACGAGTACCAGGGCACCGACCATCCCATCCGCGCCTTGAAGGGCAGGATCTTCGTGTACGGGGCCCTGGAGACCACCGCGAACTCGGTGCCCCGCGCGTGCAGATGCGCGAGGTGCCCGATCTGGTCGACGAACCCCGAGCAACTGCGGCAGCCCGCTTCCCACTCCGGCGCGAACATGAAGTGGTAGACGACGAGTTGAGGCCGCCCTTCGAAGAGGTCGAACAGGGTCGCCTTGCCGTCCCCGCCCTCGAAGACGTACTCCTTGTCGATCTCGACCATCGGCAGTCGTCGCCGCTCGGCGTTCAGCGCGTCACGCGCGCGGGTCGCTGCCTTCTCCCTGACCAGCAGTTCCTCGCGTGCGCCGCGCCACTCGTCGCGCGACACGATCCGCGGAAGCGTCATTTGCCCCTCCTCCGGTGCGGTGCTTTCCCTGGGGTGGACCGGAGGGAGGGGCGGAACTCATCGGTGGGGCGCGGAATTTCTTTTCTTCAGTACGTCACCGGCAGCGCGAGCAGGCCGCGGGCGCGGAGCGACGGTCGCCACCGGAGGTCGCCCGGGTCGCCGTCGAGTTCCAGGTCGGGGAGGCGTTCCAGGAGGGCGGCCAGGGCGATCTCCGTCTCCAGTCGGGCCAGTGGTGCGCCCAGGCAGTAGTGGATGCCGTGTCCGAGCGCGAGATGTCCGCCGGCGTCGCGCCCGAGGTCGAACCGGTCGGCGTCCGGGAAGCGGCGGGGGTCGCGGTTGGCGGCACCCAGGGACAGCAGGACCGTCTCGCCCGCCGGGACGGTGACGTCGCCGATCGTCACGTCCTCCCGCGGGAAGCGGCGGATGGCCAGCAGGGCCGGTCCGTCGTAGCGGACGAACTCCTCGACGGCGGCCGGGAGCCGGGTGGGGTCCGCGCGGAGAGCGGCCAGTTGGTCGGGGTGCTGGAGCAGCGCGAGGACCGCGGTGCCGATGAGCTGCACCGTGTTCTCGTATCCCGCGAAGAGGATGAGGAAGGCGAGCGACATCAACTCGTCCTCGGTGAGCCGATCGCTCCCCGCACGGTCGCTCCCCGTACTGCCGCCTCCCGCACTGTCGCTCTCGTCCCTGACCGCGATGAGGTCGGAGAGCAGGTCGTCGGCAGGCTCTTTCCGCTTGTCGGCGAGGAGTTGGGTGAAGAAGCCGAGCATCGCCACGACGGCCTCTTTGGCCGCCTGCGGCCTGGCCCGATCCGGCGCGACGAGCACATCGGTCCAGGCCCGGAAGTCGCGGCGGTGCCCGTCCGGTACGCCGAGCAGGTCGCAGATGACGGTGATGGGGAGCGGGGCGGCGTACGCGGCGATCAGGTCCGTACCGCCGTGCGCGCCCAGTGCGTCGAGAAGCCGGTCGGCGGTCTGCCTGATGGGGGCGCGCAGTTGCTCGACGCGGCGCGTTGTGAAGGCCCGGCCGACCAGGCGGCGGATGCGGGTGTGGTCGGGCGGATCCATGTTGAGAAGGTTCGCGTCCAGCGCGGGCGGCAGAGCAAAGCCCTTGTAACCACCGGGCAGCGCATGCCTCTTGTCCAGCGAGAGGAGCGGATTCGCCAGGGCCTCGCGTACGTCGTCGTAGCGCGTGACCAGCCAGGCGGGGCTGCCGTCGGGGCCGGTGACGCGGTGCACGGGCGCGGTGTCACGCAGCCGGTCGTAGACGGCGTACGGGTGAGTGAGGAGGCCGTCGTTGAGAAGGTCATCGGAAAGAAGGTCCTGGTCAGTGGACATGCGCCCACCCTAAGCGCCCCGAAAGGGGCGCGGGGAACTGCGCGACAAGCCCCCACCGACCCGCAGCAAAACGAACCGCATGCCCGAATACCCGTACGCCCAGCGGAGCGCTCACGTGTCGTAGTCCTGGATCCGCTTGCCGTGGCTCCGGTCGATCAGCGCGGGCATCCGTTCGTTCATCTCCCGCACGATCGCGGGCACATCGAGCGTGAGCAGTTCTCGTTCGCGCATGATCACCCGCCCGTCGACGATCGTCGTGCGTACGTCGCCGGAGCGGGCGCTGTGTACGAGGGTGGCGGCGAGGTCGTGCACGGGCTGGGTGTGCGGGCCGCTCACGTCGACGAGGATGATGTCGGCCCGACGCCCCGGCGCGAGACTGCCGATCTCCTCGCCGAGGCCGACCGCCCGCGCACTCTGCAACGTCGCGTGGTGCAGGGCCTGTCGGGAGGTCAGCCACCGCGGATCGCCCTCGGTGAACTTCTGGACCAGCGCCGTGAGGGCCATGGACTCCCACACGTCCAGGGAGCTGTTGGACGCGGCCCCGTCCGTGGCGAGGCCCACGGGGATGCCGAGCTCGCGGAGTGCGCGTACCGGAGTCGTCGTGGGCCAGGCGAACTTGAGGTAGCCCCGGGGCGCGCTGGCCACGGCGATCCGGCCGGTGGCGCGGCCGAGTACGGGCAGGTCGCGCTCCATGATGCCGGTGCCGTGCGCGATGAGCAGGTCGGTGTCGAGGAGTCCGGCGTCGGCCAGCACCTCGATGGGGGTGCGGCCGTGGCGGGCGAGACTGGTGTCGGCCTGGTCGCGGTTCTCGGAGGCGTGGATGTGCACCAACAGGCCGTGTTCCCTGGCAAGTTGGGCAGTGGCGGCGAGGTCGGCGTCCTCGACGGTGTACGGGGCGTGCGGGGCGAGTGACGTGGTGATGCGGCCGTCGGCGGTGTCGCGGTGGCGGAGGGCGAAGTCCAGCGACTGCTCACGTCCCTCGGCGCCCTGGGAGGAGAAGAAGGCCTGCCCGAGGTTGGCGCGCATCCCGCTCTCGGCGGTCACGGCGGCGACCGTGTCCATCGAGAAGTAGTGGTCCGCGAAGCAGGTGACCCCGCCCCGGATCATCTCGGCGCAGGCGAGCCGCGCGCCCAACTCCACGTCCTTCTCCTGGAGGTTGGACTCGATGGGCCAGGCGAAGTCGTTGAACCACTCCTCGATGGGCAGGTCCTCCGCGATGCCGCGCAGGGTGACCATCGGGGCGTGCGTATGGCAGTTGACGAGGCCGGGCATCGCGACCTGTCCGCGGGCGTCGATGTGCTCGGCGGCGGAGAGGCCAGGAGCGGGGTGGTCAGCTGCGGAGAGGTCCACGGGGCCCGTGGTGATCGTCTCGATGCGGCCGGCCCGTACGACGATGGTGGCGTCCTCGACGAAGCCGATCTGTTCGTGATCGTCGTGCACCAGGGCGGTGCACCGGGTGATAATGAGATCGGCCGGGGCTTTTGTGCCGGGCGAGTTGGCCCGATCATCGGCAGAGGCGTTGGGCGTCGCGTCGGGCGTGGGCTCGGGCGAGGTCATCACGCCACGGTACGACGGGATCGTGCCGTCGGGTGACGTGAACCGCGCATCCTGTTCCTGCCCTGTCGCCCCGGCGGTTTCGCGCGCACGCTGGCCTCACCATTCGACGGGCGGGCCCTGGAAGGCGCGTCCGGGAAGGAGCCCGGCATGCTCCTCGGCACCTGGAACCTGGAGAATCTGTACCGGCCCGGCGGCGACTTCGGACCGCGCGGCGAGGACGCGTACAAGGCGAAGCTCGCCGCGCTGGCGTCGGTCGTCGCGGAGCTCGACCCCACGCTGCTCGGCGTGCAGGAGGTCGGCGATCCCGAGGCGTTGGAGGACCTGGCCGCGATGCTGGACGGCGACTGGCACATCGCGCTCTCGGAGCATCCGGACAGCCGCGGCATCAGGGTCGGCTTCCTCAGCCGCCCGAAACCACGGAAGATCACCGACACGAACGCTTTCCCCGAACCGATGCGAGCCGTTCAGAGCGACGACGACAGTGAGCCGGTCTCGCGGACGGGCCGCGGCATCCTGACCGCGGAGATAACCGTGCGGGGCACGACCCTGACCGTGGCGGTCTGCCATCTCAAGTCGAAGCTGCTGACGTTCCCGGGCGGCCGGTTCCAGCCGCGGAACGAGGGCGAGCGGGCCCGCTACGGCGCGTACGCCCTGTACCGGCGGGCCGCCGAGGCCACGACGCTGCGTGCCGTCGCCGACGACCTCCTCGACGGCAAGGGCAAGGAGCGGAACGTGGCCGTGCTCGGCGACCTCAACGACGAGGTGGCGGCCGCCACGACCCAGATACTCCAGGGCCCGCCCGGTTCCGAGATCGGCACGCCGGGCTTCGAACGGCCCGACAAGGGGGACGCGGCCCGGCTCTGGAACATCGCGCCCCTCATCCCGGAGGAGCAGCGCTTCTCCCGCGTCCACTCCGGCCGCCCCGAACTGATCGACCACATACTGGTCAGCCGACTGCTGCTCGACCACGTGACCGGGGCGGGGACGGGGACTCCGGTCCGGGAGACCCCGCTGCCGTCGGTCGACGAGAACGCGGGGGCACGGCGGGACGCGGCGGGGTCGGACCATGCGCCGGTGTGGGTGCGGATAGAACCCTGAGGGGAGCCCTCGGGGAAGCCCGTTCGTCGGTCGGGCGCCGAGGGGAACCTTGGCGGGCTCGTCGGTCAGGCGCTGAGAGGAGCCCTGGAGGGTCCGCCGCTCAGGCGCTGAGGAGGTCTGCCGGAGGGTCCGCGAGGCCGGCGCGCTCGCGCTGCTCGACGAGTTCGTCGAGGAGGGTGGCGAGGCGCTCGGTGTGCCGCGGGGTGAGCCGGCCCGTGTCGTCGAGGTGCACGGCACAGGCGGTGGTGGTGTCGACGAGGCGTTCGAGGGTGGCGGCGACCTCGTCGGTGCCCTCCGTGTGCCGGGCCAGGGTGGGAAGTTCGGCGGCGGCGCGGTCGATCGCGGCCCGGGCCTCGGCCAGCTTCCGGTAGGCCTCGCGGCGCAGCGCCCAGCGGGCGGCCCGGTCGTCGGCGCCGCTCAGTACGTGGGTGAGATACGCGTGTGCGGCGTCGGTGGCGGCGTCCAACCGCGCCCTCACGTTCCCGCCGCGCTGTCCCGGAGCCGGCAGATGTCCGACGATCAGGACGATCGCGCAGGCCAGCAGCGTCTCGCCGATACGGCTCCAGGAGGCTTCCGGCTCCCCGCCGACCATGACGAGGGCGAGTACGAGGACGGTGACGACGGCGGTCTGCGCGGCGAAGTGCCTGGTGGCGACGGGTATCAGGGCCCCGCTGATCGCCACGAGCGCCACGAGCCCCTCCGGCCGGGGCAGCACGGCCGCGAACCCCGCGAAGACGAGGGCGCCCAGGACGGTGCCGGCCGCCCGGTTGAGCACGCGCGAGACGAGCGGCCCGAGGTCCGGCTTCACGAGGAAGACGGCGGTGGCCGGCAGCCAGTACCAGTGCACGTGGTGCAAGGCCTGCGCGACGGCCGCGCTGGCTCCGTAGCAGAGGGCGACGCGGAAGCCGTACTCACGGCCGCCCTGGCCGGTGACCGTGCGGAGCAGGGCCTTGGTACGGAGGGGGCGCAGGCGCAGGCCCTTGTGCGCGGTCTGCCGGGCGCCGCGGTCGAGGGGGTTGGTGCCGGTGTCGCTGCGAAGAGCGGCGTCCACGTCGCTGTGGGGGGCGGCGCCGCGCTTGTCATCGGCCTTCTCGCTGCTGGTCCTCTCGCCGTCGATCCGCCGGCTGCCGGGCTTCCTGCCGCCGGTCTGCTTGCCGCCGCGGTCGAAGGTCTCGGCGGCGTGCAGGAGTGCGTCGTCGAGGGCACGCAGTCCGGGTACGGACCGGGCGGGCGCGGGCAGCGGCCCGCAGGGCTCGCCGGTCCGTACGGCGACGGCGAGCCGTCGCGGCCCCTCCGCCGTACGGGCGGGCAGCGCGTCCCCGGCCCAGGCCAGCGCGGTCGCGG
>NZ_JAPWHT010000255.1:0-14663 GCF_027270795.1 Streptomyces sp. ActVer | reverse complement strand
GGGCCGGTGCCGGGGCCGGGGCCCGCGAGGTGGTCCGGTTCGGCGGAACAGTCCGGTTCGGCCGGCGGAACAGCACCGGTGGGTTCAGCTGCTGTGCCGGGCCCGGAGAGTACGGACGGGGCGATGACCACGGGCCGGGCAGGTTCCGTGCCGGCGATCGGGCAGGCACCCAGCACCGCCGCCCGATGCAGGCAGCGCGGTGCCAACAGGCAGGTGCAATGGGCCTGTTCGGTGTCGGTGACCGTGCCGGAGGGGTCCGGCGCCAGGGTCACCAGGGCATCCTCGCCGCAGCGGACGGCGAACGTCCCGTCCTCGGCGCTGACGCGTGCGGCCGTCAGCGCCTCGACGGCCGCGTCCAGTCTGCCGCGGAGCCGGGTGGTGAGACTCTCCACCGCGGAGGCGAACACCTCAGGTGCGACCGGTGGGAGTGGGTGTGGGGTGGTCGTGCCGGAACGGGTCATCGGGATGCTCCACGAGGGCGCTCCCCCGCCGGACGGGCGGGGGAGAGGGGACCGAAGGACGCGGCGGGGGACGGCGAGTACGGCTCGGACCGTCGTCGCGAGCGGCCGTGCCACCGAACGGCGTACGGAGCACGGTGTACGAGTGCACGACCCGACGGACGAAACGACCGGAGCCGTACCTGGCCGAAGACCCCCACCGGACACCCCACCGGACACCCGAGTGGAGGCGGGGCGGGAGACCCGACCGGAGCCGCTCCTGACCCGAACCGCTCCCGCCCCGAGCCGTACCCCGCCGCCGGAGACGCCCGTACGCGCTGCCACTACCGCCCCCACCTCGCCCCGGGAGCCTCGGCGCCCCCGGGGCTTCGGGGCCTCCGGGGCTCCCACCCCGCCCCGCACCAGGGATCAGCGGCGCCCCCTTCGCGCTTGCGGCCGAGGTACCTCAAGTTCCTCCAGGCGAGGCTCGTCGCCGTCCAGAACCCGTTTCCAGGCCGCCCGGTAGAGATCGGCGACGGGACCGGTGGGCACGACGACGCCCAGGACGGCCTCCTCGCCGTGGAGCAGGTCGTACATCGGAACCTTCCACCGCTCCAGCGGAACGTACGGCTTCGCGAGCTGGGTCCAGCCGCCGGGCAGGAACAGTGAGCGTCCCGCTCGGGTGCGGCTGCCTTCGAGTACGAGGTCGGTCGCGGCGAGCTCGGCGCGGGCGGCGCGGAGCCGGGCCGTTCCACCCCGCTGTGTCGCCCAGCCGGTCCAGCGGGCGGTGTGGTGGTCGGTGGGATCCGGCATGGCGAGCAGCATCAGATAGATGACGGCGGCGTCCTCACCGATGCCGTACCGCTTCGCCACCTCACCGACGAGGTCGGGCACGGACCGGGTGGGATCCTGCGGCCACCACAGACCGTCCGCGTCGCGCTCGCCCGCCACCGGCTCCCCGGGATCGGCGAGCAGCTCCGCGAACCGCCGGTCGTGGACCAGCCGGAGGGCGACGTCCTCGGCGGTCGGCCGTTCACCGGGGACCACCGCCGACAGGTGGGGATCGTTCCCGGCAGCGTTCAGCAGCGCGGGGCGGACGGCGGCGACGGGGTCGGGGACCGTGGTGCTCAGCACGACCGCGCCGTAACGGACGAAGCCGTCGCCGGTCTCCGCGGGGTCCCCCGCACCTCGGCGGAAGGCCTCCAGATCGACCTCCCTGCCGAGGCTGATCAGCAGACCCGGGTGGGCCAGCCGGGCGCGTACCGCGGTCAGCACCCCGGGGAGGACAGCGCGGATCGGATTGCCGGACGGGAGGCGGTGGGCGAGCCATGCGGCCAGGGCCACCGAACCGTTGAGGGTGCCCGTGCCGAAGCCGGGCGTGTTCTCGTCGGCGCCCAGGTAGCGGCCTCTGGTCGTCCAGGTCAGGTCGTGGTTCAGCCGCGGTTCGGCCGCCTCGTCGACGAACCCGCGCAGCGCGTCGGACGGCGCCCACCACGACGTGGTCTGCACGGTCCGGACCGCGTCGTGGAGCACCTCCTCGGAGAGGGGCGCCCGCCGGCCCACCCGCTGGTTCCAGACCTCCGCCGCCGCGGCCACGTCCGGGCCCTCCGTCCACAGCGCGGACGGCTCGGCGGGCAGCAGCGCCGCCATGACGGCCTGCCAGACACCGGCGTCCCGGCACCCCACGGCCTCTCTGGCCACGGCCACGTCGGCCGACTTCACTCCGATGGCCTTGAGCGTCTCGGCGGGTACGGGCCTGCGCGCGTCGTCGGTCATCGGTACTCCGGCGATCGTCAGCCGGGCCATGGTCGGGGTGACTCCGGTGAGCCGGGCGAACTCCTCGGCGGCTGCCGGGTACCAGGGCGCCGGACCACGTGCCGCGAGCTCGGACCGGAAGGCCGTGAACCAGCCGGGCGCACGGGCCGGCTCCGGGGCGAAGGGCTCGGCGGACAACAGAGTGTACGGAGCGGGTGCCTCGAATCGACCGCCCGGATCATGGAAGACCGCCCTGAACAGCTCGCCTTCGGCGTCGCTTCGGCTCCATTCGTTGAGGAAGACGAGGAACGCGCCGCCGTCCAACTGCAGCACCGTCGCCACATTGCTGCTCAGGGAGCCGGGCCCCCGGAACAGACTCCGGTCCAGACGCAGCCGGACAAGGCGCCAGTGGCCGGGGTCCAGCACCGCGAGGTCCTGGGCGTCCAGTTCGGCGAGGAAGGTATCCAGCACCTTCCGGTGATCCTCGGTGGTGGCCGTCGAGCCGGACCGCAGAGCCAACAGGGACGGCAGCGTGGGCAGGGTCAGCCAGTCCATGTCGCTCAAGGCACCCTGCTCGGGCAGGGCGGGGTGCGGAGTGCCCGCCGGGGCCGGTTCGTTGAGGCCCCGCCGTGCCTTCCCGAGCAGCCGCAGCAGCCGGACGATCTTGCCGGAGGAATCGTGGTAGTAGTACGCCCTGCCCTGCACCAGGTACTTGCGGCCGTTGAGGCCGAGTCCCTGCAGCGCCGCGGTGAGCACGCCGTCGCCGAGTTCGGGCCGTTGCTCCTCCGGGCCGCTGCCCGTCACCGCCGTGTCCAGCCGGGTGCGCGCCGCGTCGAGGACGCACTGCTGCTCGGCGGCGAACCGCACCACCCCGGCGATGCCTGCGAGCAGCGCCTCGTGACCGACCTGTGGCAGCAGGTTGCGGATGATCCCGGGCAGCCCGTCCGCGCCGGCCCGCTCCAGCCCCGGACCGTCCTGGCCCTCCGTGCCCTCGGGCCGCTCCGTCACAAGGGCCGCCAGAAGCGCCGCCGCGGTGTTCTCGTCGACCTGGCGGAGCGCCGCCGAGCCCTGCGGGTCGCGGGGCCGGAGCAGGTGCCAGTAGCGCAGGGGCGGCAGGAGCGGGGTTCCCGCGGTGAAGGTTCCGGCGGTGTGGTCCCGGGGGATCTCGGCCATCACCGTGCCGTTGCCGTCGAGCAGCCTGATCCCGTCGTACTCCTGGATCACGGCCAGCGGCCGGTCGGCGCCGGGGAACTCCAGCACCCAGCGCGGGCTGCGGTTGCGGCCTCTGCCGGGCGGTACGACGACCGAGCGCCCGGCCAGGTCCTCGCCCCGCCGCGAGCCGTCGGGCAGCGTCACCACCCGCCAGCCGAGCACCCCGTCCACCGGGGCGCACATCGGACCCGGCGTGACGGAGGGGGCGGGCAGCAGCCAGCCCGCCTCGAAGGTGCTTCCCTCCGGCGCGTCGCGCACGCCCTCGCCGAACCAGTCCGGCTGTCCGGGTTCGCCGAGCGTGTCGCCGACCGGGTCGTACGCGTGCCACGTCTTGTTCTTGTAGTCGGTGCCCACCATGGACCACACCCAGTACGACGTGCCGTCGCTGATCACCTGCCGCGCCCCTGGAACGACCGTGTCCCCGCGGCGCAGAACCCCGTGACCGGTGGTCCGGCCGCCACCGGGAAGCGGGAGCGAGACGGGGGCCATGTTCCCGTTCAGCCCGTCACGCCCGTCCACAGTGCTGGTGCGGGAGTAGCCGGCGTCCTCGAGCGTCACCCACTGCGAGGGGGTGTGGTGCCAGTAGCCCTGCCTGCCGTGCACGTCGACCGGACGCCACCAGACGAACAACTCGCCGTCCACGTAGTGATAGTCGACGCCCCTGCGGTAGCGCGCCGCCTGGTCGGGGACGGACAGTTCGTGCGCGAGTGCCGTGCCCTCCGAACCGATCACCCGGAGGTGCATGCCGGCCAGGACGATGAGGTGCGGCCAGGCGTCGGTGACGAGGACCTCCCGCTGCAGATTCCCCGATTCGTGTGCTTCGAGCGCCTCTTCCCAGGCGGGCCAGCCCAGTTCGTCGAGGAGTCCGGACCGCAGCGCGCGGGCGAGTGCGGGGGCCATGCCGGTGCTCAGCGCCTCTCGAACCGCCTTCTCGGCAACCGCGAGCACTTCTCCCGGCAACCAGCTCAGCGTCTGGAGAACACCGCGCCACCCGTCGAACGCGGGCAGCTCCGCCGTGACGTACTCCCGGCTGACCTCGCCCACCCATTCGGCGAGCATCGGCCGTCCACCGGGGGACCCGGCCAAGGTGACGACGGTCTGCGGGTGGCCCGCCCGGTCGTCCTCGGGGCAGCCGAGCCGGAACGCCCGGTGGAAGCGGTGGTCGGCTTCCAGGGCGAGGAGATCGCGCCGGTGTTCACAGGCTGCCCACGCCACCAGGGCGAGGCGGTGACGCTCCTCGGGCTCCGCCACCGGTATGCCCAGGGACAGCAGTTGGTCGAGGAGGTTCACATCGCCGACAGGAGGCGGCAACAGGCCGTCGGATGCCTCCAGTTCGGTGCGCAGCGTGCCGGCCATGCGGTCGAGCAGTGGATAGAGCTCTGCCGGAGCGAGGCGGTGGTCGGCCCGCCACAGCCCCAGGAATCTGCGGGTCCATCCGGCCGTACCGTCGGCGGGACGCACCTCGGCGGGCAGGGTGGCGTCGCAGAGCCCGGCGGTGGCACCGGACTTCTCCAACAGGTCCAGCCACTGGGGCAGTTCTTCGCGCTCCCACTCCGAGGGCATCAGCTCCAGCAGGGTGCCGCGGAAGGCGGGTTCCTGCCGGGTCAGCTCCAGCAGGGCCGGCCGGTGGGTCTTCCACCAGCCGGGCGGTGCCTTGACGGTGCCGGGCAGCGTCAGCATCTCGCGCAGATAGGCGATCTCCTTCGCGAGCGCGTTCTTGCCTGCGGCCGCCTTCGCCAGTCTGCGCAGATCACCCGCGCCAGGACTCGACGGAGGCAGCCCGTTCGCGGCCAGGCGCACGAAGAGTCCGCGAACGTGCCGGAACGCCGTAGCCGCCGGAACCCGGGACGACAGCCCCTTGGCGTAACTGGAGAGGATCTTCGTCGGCACGGCCTCGGCCAGGGTGAACTCGAGGAAGACCGCGTCCATGCGCTCCTCGTCGAACGGCAGCGCGTGCCCCGTCTCGGCCTTGCGCGCGTTGACGAACATCTGGGACGCGTACGCCGTCTCGTCGGCGGCCAGGAACACCCGGCCCGCCTGCTCGTAGAAGGTCGGCAGGAAGTGCGGAACGGATCCCGCGAGCCGTTCGCCGATCGACTCGTAGGTGGCCCGTGCCTTCTTCGGTCTGGATTTCGCCGTCCGCGCCACTTTGTTCATCTCCTCGACCAGGGACATGGCCAGGTGGCCGTCCGAGGGGTGATGAACCAGCACCCATTCCGGGAAGCCCAGGGCCCGCGGCTGTCCGAGACCGACCTCCGTCGGCCCGCCCTCGGGTTCGAGCCCGAGGAATCCGGTGCCTAAGCCCTCTCCCTGTTCGGCCGCGACCAGCCGTACGACGATCCGGTCGTCCAGGCCCGGATGCCGGTAGGCCTGCGTGAACATGGGCACGGCCCGGTCGCCGCCCCCGGTCGTCCCCGGGGGCAGTACCGCGCCGGCTCGCAGGAGTTCCTCCGCGTCCGCCGTCGCCTCGCCCCGGGCCACCGCGTCCTCGGCCACCGTGTCGTTCATGATTCCGTGCCTTTCGTGGCCGTGCGGCCGGTCCCCGGGGCCCTGCTCACGCGTGTGCGCCCGTCGGTCTCTGTCGTGTGAGGTGCCCCGGCCACGGCCGTGGTCCCGAGGTGTGTCGCCGTCCGTGCCGTCGTCCGTGCCGCCGTGTCGCTCACGCGGTGCGGTCCGCGGCCACGGTGCGGCCGGCGTGCAGGGCCGCGGCCATGCGCATGCCCTCGGACCACGCCACGGGGCCCACCTCGGACAGCCGGAGCCGGGGGTCCCGTCCATGGCGCCAGCTCAGATCGCCGGTCCGGCCCTCTTCCTCGTAGTACGGGTTGCCGATGTCGACCGAGGCGGTGAAGACCCGCCCGGCGTCCCGGATCCGGCCGGTGACGCAGCCGTCGGTGACCTTGTAGCCGAGCGAAGCGGCACGGGCGGAGAGGTGGAACCACGAGCTGTACTCGGCGCCGGAGAACTCGGTGACCGTCTCGGCGTCGCCGTCGATGTCACCCGGCTGGTGCCAGGTGGCGCGGTGGATCTGTTCGACGCCCTGCACCACGCCCAACTCGGCCGCGAACGCACGGAGTTCGTCGAGCTCCGGGAGCAGGACCGGGTGGGGCATGGTCACCGTACGGGAGGAGAGGCGGACGGTCTCGCCGTCCAGGTTCACCACCCGAAGCTCACCCGAGTCGTCGGCGTCCCGCAGGAAACCGACCTCGTCGGGGCCCTCGCCGACCACGACCAGGTCACGCAGTGCCGACCGCCACGCCTCGTCGGGCCAGACCCGTGCCAGCAGGCCGGTCGGCACAGGCAGCGAGGACACCATCCAGTTGTCGACCTGCGCCGCGCACTCCGCCGCGTGCCGGTCCAGCCACTCGGCGAACCGCTGCAGCTCGATCACTTCGGGGCGGTCCCGTAACTCTCCCGGCAGCGTTCTCAGTTGCCCTGCCGGGGACGTCTCCGACGAGGACCGGGCCACTACCCGGCCTTCCACCAGAGCGATCTCATAGGTGTCGCCCACTGTCAGCCAACCCATTGGTCTTCTCTGCCTCTTTCGCCGTTCGGATACCGGCACAGCGCGGCCGGCGGTCCGAATCGGCCCACCCCACTGTGACTTCCGCGAAAGATTAGAGGCACCCACTGACAGTTTCCGGCGATCGAGCATCCTGAACTGCCGGGTGCTGCCCGCCAGGTCCCGACAGGTCCCGCCGGATCCCTTCGGCCTAGGCCTCGCGCAGCCGCGCGACCACCGGGGCGAACACCTCCATGTTCGGCTCCAGAACCGTCAGATACGAGAACCCGAACCGGTCCCGCTGCGCCCGCACTTGCTCGACGATGTCGTCCAGGGTCCCCACGAGGACGATCGGCAGCTCAAGGACCTGCTGCTCGGTCAGGTGGGGGATGCGGGACAGCCACGGCTGGATCGCGGCACCGGGGTCGTCGGTGACGGTGACGATCTGGATCAGCAGGTTCAGCTCGGCCGGCTCGGCACGCCCGGCCGCCAACTTCCGGTACAGGGCGACCCGTTCGTCGAGTTCCTCCGCCGCGATCGGCTCCAGCGCACCGCCGTCCCGGGTACGCGCCGCGGTGAACGCCGCGATGTCCGCGCGCTCGGCGGTCAGCCGCAGCATCCGGTCGCCGTTGCCGCCGATCAACAGCGGCACGCGTTGCTGCACGGGCTGTGGCATGGAGGTCCCCCCGCTCGAGCGAAGCCGAGAGTGGGGGAGGCCCTCGGATTCGAGCAGCCGCTCCAACTCCTCGACCGTACGCCGGAGATGGTCCACGCGCTCACCTGGCGAACCCCAGGGGAGGCCCGCCGTCTCGTGCTCCGCTGTACGTACCCGGTGCCGAGCCCGAGTTCCAGGCGTCCGCCCGTCAACGCGTCCGTCGTGGCCACCTCGCGGGCCAGCAACGCCGGGTTGCAGAAACCGGCGTTGAGTACGAACGTGCCCAGGCGCGGCCGCTCGGTCGCCTCGGCGGCGGCGACCAGCGCCGGGAACGGAGCGGGCATGCCGAGATGGTCGGGGGCCAGGATCTCGTCGTAGCCGAGCTCCTCGGCCCGACGGCACTTCGCGCGCCATTCGTCGGCGGGCGCGAGGCTCATCAGATTGACGCCGAAGCGGAACGGGCGGGCCATGAACTCTCCTCACCGGTACGGGACTTGAGTACGCCGAGTACGTCTCGCCGAGTGCGTCGCGCCGTGCACGTGGAGCGCGCTCCGCGAGTCAATCACTCGTGCGCGATGGCCGCCAGCACATTCATGCGCGATGCACGCAACGCCGGCAGCAGCGCCGCCACGATGCCCACGACGGCCGATCCCACGACGACCGCGACGAGAGTCGTCCACGGGATCGCGAGCGCCTTCATCCCCTGCAGGGCGAGGACCTGCTGCACGCACACACCCCACACGAGTCCGAGCGCGAGCCCGAGGACCGCGCCGAACACGGCGATCACCACCGACTCCAGCCGGATCATCCGCCGCAACTGCCGCCGGGCGAGCCCGATCGCACGCAGCAGTCCGATCTCCCGGGTGCGCTCCACGACCGACAGGGCAAGGGTGTTGACCACGCCGAGCACTGCGATGACGATCGCGAGGCCGAGCAGCGCGTACACCAGGTAGAGCAGCACGGCGATCTGATCGTGGATCAGCTTCTTGTAGTCGGCCAGGTCGCGTACCTGCACCTGCGGATACGGGTCCAGCGTCTTGTCGAGGTTCGAGCGCAGGGTGTCCGCGGAGGTGCCCGAGGCCGCGTTCACGTACAGCGCGGAGTCCTGCCCGCCGGGCACGTACTTCTCGATCGTGCCGAAGCCGAAGAACAGCCCGCCCTGTGTGCCGAAGCCCTCGGCGGCGTCCTGGTCGGTCAGCGCCCCCACCTTCAGTTCGGCCTTCCGCCCACCGGGGAACTCGACGGGGATCGTGCTGCCGAGGCGTACGTCGTGGTCCTTGGCGAAGCCCGCGTCCATGGCGATGTTCCCGTCCGCGAGCGCGTCGGCCGTGTCGCCCTCGGCGTACGTGATGCGGGCGACCTCGTCGAGCTGCGACTCGTAGCCCGCCGCGGTCGTCTCGACGCGCTTGGCGTCCGGCAGCCGGACGGCGACCGGGGTGAACCGCTGCCGTACGACAAGTCCCGCGCCCTCCGCGTCCTGCACCTTCTCGGTGATCTCCTGCGGGAACGGCAGGAAGTTGGCGTTCTGCACCACGAAGTCGGCGCCCAGCGTCTTGTCGATCTGGTCGTCGAAGGACTTGGACATGGACGCGCTCGCCACGGACATGCCGCCGACCAGCGCGAGGCCCACCATCAGGGCGGCCGCGGTGGCGCCGGTGCGGCGCGGGTTGCGCAGCGCGTTGCGCTGGCTCATCCGGCCGACCGAGCCGAACACGGCGGGGAAGAAACCGCCGAGGACGCGGATCACCGGCCGGACGAGCAACGGCCCGGCGATGACCGTCGCGACGAGGGTGAGGACGACGCCGAGGCCCAGCAGGGAGGCGGCGGACCCGGTCTCCGTGGACGTCACGCATCCCACGAGCGCGGCGGCGCCCAGCGCGCCGACGAGCAGACCGACCACGGCACGCACCCGCAACGGCCGCCCCACACCGGCGATTTCGGCGTCCGCCAGCGCGGCCATCGGCGACACACCGGCCGCGCGACGGGCCGGCAGATACGCCGCGACGAAGGTGACGCCCACCCCGACGACGTATGCCGCGACGGGTGTCGCCCATCCGATGGCCATCTCGGCGGTCTTGAGGTTCATGCCGAACAGGCCCATGAGCTCGATCAGCCCGATCGCGAGCCCGATGCCCGCGGCCAGGCCGAGCGTCGAGCCGACCAGGCCCAGCAACGTCGCCTCCAGGAGCACGGACCGGCGCACCTGCCGCCGGTCGGCGCCGAGCGCGCGCAACAGCCCCAGCTCACGCGTGCGTTGGGCGATCAGCATGGAGAAGGTGTTCACGATCAGGAAGACCCCGACCAGTACGGCGATACCGGCGAAGCCGAGCATCACGTACTTGATCACGTCGAGGAATCCGCCCAGTTGGGCGGCGGCGGTCTCGGCCTGCTCGTCGGCGGTCTCCAACTCGTAGGTGCCCGAGCCGATTTCGGCGGCGATGCGCTGCTTGAGCTGTGCGTCGCTCACGCCTTCCGCCGCGTCCACCTGGATGCTGGTGGCGACGCCAGTGCGGCCGAGCAGTTCGGCCGGCGCGACCGCCGGGTCGAGGAAGACCAGCGCGGCACCCGGGTTGGTGGTTTTGAAGGTCGCGATGCCGACGACCTTCACCTTGAACGACCCGGGCTGCGCGATGACGGTCAGCGTGTCACCGATACCGACGTTCTTCTTGTCGGCGGTGTCCGCGTCGAGGAGCGCCTCGTCGGCGCCGCGCGGGGCGCGCCCCGAGGTCAGCTCCACGGGGCTGCGCTCGGTGACGTACCAGTCGGCCGCGATGGTGGGCGCGCCCGTGGTCGGGCCGACCGACTTGTTGTCGCTGTCGACGACGGTGATGTTCTCGACGGACACGTCCGGACGCGCGAGAGTGACCCCGTCGACCTTGTCGATGCGGGCCACGAGGCTCGTGGGCACGGTCGCGATCGCGCCGGAGGGGATCTGCGAGTCGAGATCCTCCTTCGGCGACACGGTCACGTCGGCCGACGTGGACGCGAACAGCCGGTCGAAGGTGCGGGTGACCGTGTCCGAGAAGATCAGGCTGCCCGCGACGAACGCCACGGACAGGACGACGGCCAGCGCCGAGAGCAGCAGCCTGCCCTTGTGCGCGAGGAAACTCCGGAGTGTCGCCTTCAGCACGACAGCCTGCCTCAGTCCTTGTCGAGGGCGATGCCCTGGTCGGGAGCGATGCCCTGGCCGGCGGCGCCGTCACCCTCGATCGTCCCGCGAATGGTGTCGAACCTCTTCATGCGTTCCAGTACCGCTTCCGCCGTGGGCCGCGCCATCTCGTCCACGATCCGTCCGTCCCCGAGGAAGAGCACCAGGTCGGCGTGGGCGGCGGCGCCGGGATCGTGCGTGACCATGACGACGGTCTGGCCCAGCTCGTCGACCGCGTCCCGCAGGAAGCCGGGCACTTCGAGTCCGGCCCGTGAGTCGAGGTTGCCCGTCGGCTCGTCCGCGAAGATCAGCTCGGGGCGAGAGGCGAGGGCGCGGGCGCAGGCGACGCGCTGCTGCTGCCCGCCGGAGAGCTGCGCCGGCCGGTGCTTGAGCCGGTCGCGCAGGCCGAGCTGGTCGATGACCTGGTCAAGCCACTTCTCGTCGGCCTTCTTGCCCGCGATGTCCATGGGCAGCGTGATGTTCTCGGCCGCGTTCAGGGTCGGGATCAGGTTGAACGACTGGAACATGAAGCCGATCCGGTCGCGGCGCAGCTGGGTCAGCTCGCGGTCCTTCAATCCCGTGATTTCGGTGTCTCCCAGCCACACCTGTCCGGCCGAAACGGTGTCAAGACCCGCCAGGCAGTGCATCAGCGTGGACTTGCCGGAGCCCGAGGGGCCCATGACCGCGGTGAAGCGCCCGCGCGCGATGTCCACGTCGACCGAGTCGAGGGCGAGCACGGTCGTCTCACCCGATCCGTACGCCTTCGTGAGGCCACGGGCGCGGGCCGCGATCCCCTCGGCGTCCGTGCGCCCGAGGGCGTGCTCCGCAGCTGCTGTGGACAAGGCCGCCTCCTAGGTGGGACTCCGGTGTCCGCGGGCGAGCCTAGTGTGATGCGCGGCACACTCGGTATCCCCCCGAAGTGTCGGTCGTTCTCCGCCGCAGGTCGGTGACCCTGGGATCCATGTAAGGGGCACCCTTAGGGGAGGGGCGTTTCGGGCCCTCTTGCCACTGCTAGCACATCGGCGCTAGCTTCGAAGTATGGCTAAGACCCAGCTGAACGTGCGCGTGGACGAGGACACCGCCCGCGCCGCGCGCGAACGCGCCCTGGCCCGCGGGATGAGCGTCAACCGCTACATCGAGGAACTGGTCAGACAGGACACCGGAGAAGCCGGCCACACCTTCGTCGAGGCCGCCGCCGACTTCATGAAGCAGTACGAGTCCGTCTTCGTCGAGGAGTTCGGCGCGGAGCGAGAAGGCCGTCGCTGAGCCCTTGAACGAACCCCTGAACATCAGAGTCGACCTCGCCTGGCTCCTCATGGTCGCGGAGCACAAGACGCCGGGCGACCCCCAGGTCACCGACTTCGGCGCCCTCGTCGCCGCCGTCAGCCGCCACGAGGCCGAGATCTTCGGCGTCCCCGTCTACGACACCCCGCACACCCGTGCCGCCGCGCTGCTCCAGCTCCTGCTGCACGTCCCGGCACTCGAACGCTCCAACGCGATGTTCGCCATGGCCGTCGCGTACGCCTACCTCGTCGCCAGCGGCCTGAAGGTCGTCACCTCGCCCGAGCAGGTCCGCGAACTGGCCCGCCTGGTCAAGACCGGCGAGGCCACGGTGGACGACATCGCACGCGAACTGCGCCAGTGGAGTCTGTGAGCCCCTCGGACTCCTGAGCCGGAACCCGGGACCGGGATCTCGATGCGGCTTCCTGAGGCCGGGCGGTCCCGGCCTCAGGAATCGGGCGGGCTCTCGGCCGCGGGCCGGCGCGCGGTCCCCAGCACGCAGTACGAACTCGGCATCCGCGGCCCCTTCGCGGGCACCAACAGCCGACGGTAAGGGCCCAGTTCGTACCCCGCGTCCCTGATCGCGCCCACGGGGTCACGGCTCACATGGCAGCCGCCGAAGAGCAGCGGCCACACCGCCCGGTCCAGGGCACGCTGACCGGCGTTCATCGCACGGCCGCCGCCCCTCCCGTGCTCGAAGAACCGCAGTTCACCGCCCGGGCGCAGGACGCGGCGGATCTCGGTGAGGGCCCGCGGCAGGTCTCGTACGCTGCACAGGACCAGACTCACGACGGCCGCGTCGAAGGCCTCGCTCTTGACCGGGAGCGCCTCCGCGACGCCCGGGACCACGTCGACCGGCACGTCGGAGCGCAGGGCCGCGGTCACCGCCAACGTCCGCAGGCGGCGCTCCGGTTCGATGGCGACGACCTCCGAGACCGTGCTCGGATAGTGGGCGAAGTTCAGTCCGTTGCCCGCGCCGATCTCGATGACCCGGCCGGAGAGCCCGGCGAGCAGCTCCTCGCGGTGGACGCCGATGGTCGGCTCCGCCGCCACGCTGCACTTGGCGTAGAAGCGGGCGAACAGCGGGTGGTGAACCGGGGACGGGGCCGGCTGACCCGTCCTGCTGGTGCTGGAGCCGCGCGGTCGCATGAGGGACCTCCCCTGAAGGTCGGGGCCTACCGCGATTGTCCCCCGGGACGGGCCCGCTCACCCGTTCGCGGGTCGTCCTGTTCGGCGGGCGCGGTGTCGCCCTGTGGCCCCGGCGGGGCGGGGACCACAGGACGAGCCGCGAGGGGCGGGTCAGGCGATGAAGTCGCGCACCTGCTCGTAGACGCCTTGGTCGTTGTTCATGTCGGTGTGTGAGACGCACCCGACCTCGACGTTCGTGGCACCGCTGAGGATCGCGGTGGTGTCGGGGGTCAGGGCCTCGTCGCAGTTCGACCAGTAGCTGGCGTAGGAGACGCTGCCCGGTGTCTCGTCGCCCGAGTTGAGCGAGGTCAGGAACGAACTGCCGGTGTACATCTCCGCGCAGGACGTGTAGATCCAGCTGCACCAGCCGGCGGTCGTGGTCCCGTGGTTCGTCCCGGCCGTGGAGACGAAGTCGTCGACGTACGCGGTCCCGCCGAGGTTCTTGAGGTAGTAGCGGGAGTTCAGGGCGCCCATCGAGTGCACGACCAGGTCGACCTTGGACGCGCCGGTCTGGGAGAGCACGCTCTGGATCTTGGTGGACAGCTGCTGGGCGGTCGTGACGTTCGACTTGCCCCAGTCGTAGGACCAGGCGAACAACTCGGAGCTGGTGTAGCCGTCGGCCTTGAAGTCGGCGGTCCAGTCGTCCCAGCTGCTCGACGAACTGCTCAGACCGTGCACGAAGACGACGGGATTGCGGGCGGCGGCGTTCGCCGTGGACGCGGGCAGGGACAGGGACAGAAGCAGCGACGCGAGGACCGCTGCGAAGACCGTGCCGGCAGTGCGTGTGCGGCGGGTCATGGTGCCTCCTGATGCGGGTGGGTTCGTCAGGAGTGTCAGGTGGGGTCTACGCGCGCCGCATCGGTGAAATCGCCGGTCTTTACGCACCACTTAACTCGCCAGTAACGTGAGAGGTGTGGTGACCTCGGTGAACCCCCCGCCTCTCCCGCAGCATTCGCCACCGCCCCTGATGAACGCCCCGGAACAACCGGGCGGCGCGCCGCGAACGCACCCGCGAACCCCGATGTCCGAAGGCGTCCGGGTCCGGGTGCTGCGTGCCGTGCACGGCGATCCGCGCGCGGCCGTGGAACTCGCCGCCGCCCTGAGCGAGCATCAACTGGCCGGTCTGGAACCGCTTCCGGCCGAGCCCGTCGCCGTGGCCCCCGGTCTGCTGCGGTCCCAGCGGCGCGAGATCAGGACCCTCCCGCCGGACACCCGGCGGCTCCTGCTGATCGCCGCCGCCGACCAGTACCCGCTCGCCACCCACGCCTTCCAGCGCGCGGTGACCGCGGCCCGGCTGGACACCGGGCCCCTCGACGAGGCCGAGGCCGCCGGGTTCGCCCATCCGACGTCCGCCGGAGTCGTGTTCCGGGACCCCTGGACCCGTATCGCCGCCTACGAGACCGCGTCGGCCCTGGACCGGCGAGAAACCCATCGGCTGCTCGCCCGCGTCCTGCGCGGCGAGGGCGAGGCGCCCCGCCGGTCCTG
>NZ_JAPWHT010000254.1:0-14680 GCF_027270795.1 Streptomyces sp. ActVer | reverse complement strand
GCTGGTTGGTGCCGCCGCCGGCCGCCAGGTACACCTGGTCGAAGCCGGGGCCGGCGGCGGGGTCGGCGGCGGCGGGCGGGGCCGGCTCGGCGGGCGTCCCCTGGGGCGCGCCTGCCTGCGAGGACTCGCCGACCTCACACCCGGAGGCCTCCTGCTGGACCTTGATCTGGGCGATCACCGCTTCCCGGTTGGCGATCCGCGCCTCGGACTGGGCGTCCGGGCTGGTGCGCTGCCCCTCGATGAACTTCTCGTTGTTGCCGAGAGCGGTGGCCAGCCCGTCGCAGACCACGGAGGACTGCGCGACCGGAGCGTTGGTGCTCGCGTTCGAGGTGGCGGCGAAGGCGAAGGCCCCGCCGCCGGCCACGGCCGCGGCGCTCACCAGCAGCGCGATCTTCTTCTTCGGACCGAGAGTTCTCCTGCGTGACATGAACGGCTCCTGTCCCCGGCCACCCCTGACGGTGGCTGTCCCGGCCACCCCTGGCGGTGACCGTCCGCCGCTATGTACGAGATACCGAACGGAGTTACTCAGCAGTTCACACGAGTCACCTAAGTAACGTAGATCACACAGGAGTTGAGGGATCCTCATCTTGACTTCGGCCCAACGCGTCCCGTACGGCCTCGTCCGTGCGTGCCACCACGGCGGTTCCGTCCTCCGCGGTGATGATCGGCCGCTGGATGAGCCGAGGGTGCTCCGCCAGCGCCGCGACCCACCGCTCCCGCGAACCGGCGTCCCGGGCCCAGTCCTTCATCCCCAGTTCCTTCGCCACCGCCTCCTGGGTCCGGGTGATGTCCCAGGGCTCAAGACCGAGCCGCTCCAGGACCTCCCGGATCTCGGCCTCACTCGGCACGTCCTCCAGGTACCGCCGAACCGTGTACGCGGCCCCCTCCTCGTCCAGCAGATTGATGGCGCTGCGGCACTTCGAGCATGCCGGATTGATCCAGATCTCCATGCAGCACAAGGTATGCCCGGCCGCTTCGCCCCCCGGCTCACGGGTGGGGCCTGCCATGTCACAAATCTCCGCCGTCCGGCGTCTCCATGCCCGAACCCCACCGGAGAGGTGGAGCGGAGATGCCGAGCAACAGGAGCGTGACCCCATGAACCTCGCATTGTGGATCTGTGCCGGACTGCTGGCCGCGGTGGCCCTGGCAGGCGGCATCAGCAAGGCGTTCGTGCCCAAGGAGACACTGGCCGCGACCCACGGCGGGGGATGGACCGAAGACGCCGGCGCCGGCTTCGTCAAAACCCTCGGCGTCCTCGAACTCCTGGCCGCGCTGGGCCTGATCCTGCCCGCCGCACTCGACATCGCCCCCGTCCTGGTGCCGGTGACCGCCGCCTGCTGGGTCCTGCTGATGATCGGCGCGATGGTCACCCACGGCCGACTCGGCGAATCCAGGTTCGTACTCCTGAACCTGACCTACCTCGCACTCGCGGCATTCATCGCCTGGGGCCGCTTCGGCCCCAACTCGTTCACGGGCTGACGGGCTGACGGGCTGACGGGCTGACCGGCGACGGCAGCCACCCGGCTGCCCGGGGTCTTGTGCAGCCGGCCGCAGTTCCCGCAGGACCCTCGGCCCGGGCGGAGTTCGGCGTGCCGCTCAGTAGCCGGGCGGGATCCGGTCCTGCGGTTCGTCGGCCACCGCCACCCCACCGTCCTCCGGCTGCACCCCACCGTCCTCCGGCTCCGCCGCTCCGTCCTCCAGCCGCGCCCGCTCGGCCACGGCCGGGTCGGTCGAGTCCGAGACCAGCTCCGCGACGCGCAGGGTGCACTCCCACTCCGTCAGCCTGCCCTTGATCACCACCAGGTACGACTCCTGGTCGGCGAAGCGGTACACGTGGCGCCGCTTCTCGACGATGGCTTTGCTCGGCAGATATGTGTGGAGGGCGGCACGGAGCTCCTCCAGCGCCTGTTCCTTCGTCTCAAGCCCACGACGGATGAACTCGGTCCTGTACGTGTCGCTGTAGTACTGCACGATCACGACCCAGTTGCCCATGCGCCCTCCCCTCGACCGGATCGCCAGTCAGCCACAGCTCGGCCGCCGGGACAAGAACGACGCAGGGCGAGGGGTGACTCTGTTCGAATTGGTGCCGCCTCACGAACATCTCGCAAACCATGTGTGACACGGCGCCAATTGCCTTGCCCACCTGGGCATTTGCTGGACGTCCTGGGCTCGCTGATTGTCAGTGGTGGCCGGTAAACTATAAGTAGTGTTCGAGGGGGCCGCCGGAGACGCCGGACGGTTCCCTGATCGCGACAGGAGGATGCCTGTGCCCGCTGCCGCACTCAGCCCGCTGCCCACCCAGTCCACATCCAAGAGGGCGGTCCTGCTCGACCTGCCGTACGAGCCGGTCGAGAAGCGCCCGCTGCCACCGGGCCGCCCGCGCGACTGGTACGTGACGCACAACCGCCGTCTGAAGGCGATGCGACTCGCGATCGCCCTCCTCGACTCGGGTGTGTACGTACCGAACCAGGTCCGCAACGAGAAGATCCGCAGCACGGCCCAACTCATCGGGATCCACCCGCCGTCGGACACCACGTGCCACATGGTCCGAGCCCTGATGAGGTACGCCCGCTGAGCTCACACCCGGTGCGCCGCCCGCTTGTCGGGGCGGGCGGCGCACCGGGTCGTGGCCCTGTGACAGGCCGCGAGTCGGTGAAAGCGACGGCTTTCGACGTCAGGCCGACGCCAACTCCCGTTCCAGCGGCGTCCGGAAGCGCGGTGTGACCCTGGTCGGGCCCACCCAGGCGTGCAGCCGCCCCGCCCCCGCCTCGATCGCCGTCCGCGCCTCGCGGCCCACACCCCCGGTGTCCAGCAGCCGCCAGGCGATCTCGCCGTCGGGCCGCTGGGCCCACCCGCCGACGATCCGCCCGTCCCACCACACGGTGGGCCCGATGTTCCCGCTGCCGTCGAAGAGCGCGGACCGCAGCTCCGGCGGGCAGTACCAGTCCCGCTCCTGCCAGCCCATGGCCGTCGGATCCAGCCCGGGCAGCAGCGCGGCCCACGGCTCGGCCGCCCCGACCGGCTCCACGGCGTCCGCGAGGACGTGCCCGACACCCTCGTCCACCGACACGGTCACCGCCCCGACCGCCTTGAGCGCGGCGCGTACGTCAGTGACCTTCCAGCCCGTCCACCACTTCAGGTCCGCCTCCGTGGCCGGCCCGCACGCGCCGAGCCATCGCCGCATCAGCTCCGCCTGCGCCTCTGCGACCGGCAGTTCGGGGGAGGGAGGGGCCACCGCCCACCGGAACTGCGTGGACGTCCACGAGCCCAGCGGCCGCCCCCGTACGACCCGGCCCTCGACGCCCAGCACCCTCCACAGCCGGGAGGAGACGGTGTGCACGCCCTCGTAGCTCTTCCCCGCCGCGTACACGAACTGTTCCCTCAACCGGGGCTCGTCCTGGGCCAGTTCCACCGCGGTGGCCTCCCCGCGGCGGGCCAGCGCGGCCAGCGCCGACGTCTCCACCTCCGCGAGCCACTCCGCGTCCGGTGCCCCCGCCTTGGCCATGTCCTTGATCAGCGCGGCGCGCGCCCGTGCGGCGACGGTGAGCCCGGTGGAGGCGTGCACGACCGGAACGAGCCCGGTGGGGAACACGAACACGGTGTGCCGCATGCCGTGCATCCGCAGCAGCGTCCGGTCCTCGTACAGCGCGCGTTCCGTCTCCGGCACGGTCTTCGCCGCGTCCGCCAGGCGCGCGCCGACGGCGAGGAAGACGCTCGCGGGATCCGTCCCGTGCAGCGCCACCAGCGACTCCGCGACCTCCTCCGGCGAGTCCGCCCGCGCGGCCCCGGCCAGCCGATGCCCGACAGCCAGCCGGGCCCGCCGCTCCGCCACCTCGATGTACCGCAGCTGTCCGCTCACTCGACCCCCTGTGTCGCTCCGTAGCCCTGCCCTGCCCTGAACTGTCTTGCCACGCCCTGCACTGTCCTGTCCCGGCCCCGCCCTGTCCCGCCCCTGGATTCTCGCTCCGAGTGTCGATTTTGTTCGACTTCAGGAGTTCTGTGAGCGTTCGCCCTCCGATGCTGGCGTTATTCGTTTCCGTCGGACAGGCATCACCCGGCATCCTGAGGGCTACTCTCAACGCACCGACGGACGGGTGCCCGCCCCCAGCGCCGCGTCGGACATCTCAAGGTCCCACCACCCACGCACAAGGAGACCCATCATGGGTACCTTGATCATTTTGGCGATCCTCGCTCTGGTCGTCCTTGGTTTCAACAACCCGCTCTGGTGGTTCGCCGGGGCGGCCCTGCTCTACCTGCACTTCCGTTACGGCCGCACCGGCCAGGGGCCGACGGGTTCCTCGTCGCCCCGCGGGGCCGGCTCGTCGGCACGCGGCGACAACGACTACCGCGCGTACCGCCAGCGCCGTGACCAGCAGGCCAGGTGGGAGCGCCGCTACCGCCGCGAACGCCCCTGGATGACCCGCCAGAAGCGGAACTAGCCCGCCCGGAGACAGTCCCGACCGGAGGCAGCCCCGCCCGGAGACAGGCCGGGCGGGGAACCGGCCCGCGGGAGGGGAGCGGCTAGCCCAGGCCCGGCGCTCCCCACAGCGGGAACCACCGGCCCAGGTCCTGTTCCACCCGCAGGTCGTTCCCGAGGGCCGCCCTGACCTGCAGCTCCAGCGCGTTGTCGCGCCGCCGGCCGTCACCGGGCAGCGGAGCGAACGGGTAGAAGGTCCCGCGCTTGTAGAGATAGACGAGCCCGAGCCGCCGCCCGTCGCCGTGCTGGAACCCGACGACCGAGCACAGCAGTTGCGGGCCGAACCCGCTGCCCTCCAGCGTGCTGTTCACCGCGTGCAGATCGCCGACGAGCGCGGGCAGATCGTCCGGCTCCCGCCGAGACACCAGCCAGGTGTACCCGTAGTCGTCCCGGCTCACCTCCACCGGCGGCTCCGAGTCCGCGTCGAGCAGCTCCCGCACTTCCTCCCGTACGTCGTCGAAGGCGGCCCCCTCGACGGACGCGAAGCACACCGAACCGTGCCCGGTCGGCGTGAACCCGGCCGCCGCCTCCAGCGTCACGGCGGCCGACGGCAGCCCGAAGAGCTGGTCGAGATCGGGCGCGACGGGCCTGCTGCGGCCGAGGAGGATGTCGAGGAACCCCATGCTCAGCCCGCCTTCCCGGGCGCCGGCGCCTCACCCAACTCGCCGGAGATACGGCCGAGTTGATCAAGCCGGTCCTCCAGACTCGGGTGCGTCGACAGCAGGGAGGAGAAGAGCTGCAGGCCGCCCGGCGCTGCACCGAACGCGGGCGTGAAGTAGAAGGCGTTGAAGGCCTGCGCGGTCCGCAGATCACGCGTGGGGATCTTCGCGATGTCCCCGGTCAGCTTGGTCAGCGCGGAGGCCAGCGCCGAGGGACGCCCGGTGAGCATGGCCCCGGCCCGGTCGGCGGCCAGTTCGCGGTACCGGGACAGGGCCCGGATCAGCAGGAAGCTGAGCGCGTAGACGGCCGCGGACACCGCCATCACCGTCATCAGGACGACGACCGTGTTCTGGTCCTTCCGCCCCCGCCCGCCGAACACCTGCGAGTAGAGGGTGAAGCGCACGACCAGCCCGGCGAGTACGCCCAGGAACGAGGCCACGGTGATCACCGCGACATCGCGGTGCGCCACGTGCGACAGCTCATGGGCGAGTACGCCCTCCAGCTCGGCGGGGTCGAGGCGGCGCAGCAGCCCGGTCGTGACGCAGATCGCGGCGTGGTCGGCGTTGCGCCCGGTGGCGAAGGCGTTCGGCATCTCCATGTCGGAGACGGCGACCACGGGCTTCGGCATGTCGGCGGTCGCGCAGAGCCGGTCGATCACCCCGTGCAGCTGCGGATACTCCTCGCGCTCGACGACCCGCCCGTGCATCGCGTACAGCGCGATCCGGTCCGAGAACCAGTACTGCGCGCCGAGCAGCGCCGCGGCGATCACCACGACCAGCACCCAGGACTTCAGCAGCACGATCAGCACGGCCACGAAGGCCACGTACAGCAGCCCGAGCAGGAACAACGTGATGCCCATCCGCGCGGTCAGTCCCCGGTCGGCCCGGAAGCGGCTCTGCATAGCTATCACCTCGAAATCGGGCACTCGTCCCGATTCCAGTGTGCACCCGGGCCTTTCCACGAATTGATCTGGATCGGCCCTCCACCAGGCAAAGAACGACAAAGCCCTGTCACTGCCCGAGGGCGGTGACAGGGCTTTCGTCAGCTGTTCGTCAGCCGTGACGCGCTACGCGCACGTGTCGGTCACGGAGTCGATCACACGTCGTAGTACAGCTCGAACTCGTGCGGGTGCGGACGCAGCTGCAGCGGAGCGATCTCGTTGGTGCGCTTGTAGTCGATCCACGTCTCGATCAGGTCGGGCGTGAAGACGTCGCCCGCGAGCAGGAACTCGTGGTCGGCCTCAAGGCGGTCCAGGACGGCCGGGAGGGAGGTCGGGACCTGGGCAACGCCCGCGTGCTCCTCGGGAGCCAGCTCGTAGAGGTCCTTGTCGATCGGCTCGGCCGGCTCGACCTTGTTCTTGATGCCGTCGAGGCCCGCGAGCAGCAGCGCCGAGAAGGCGAGGTACGGGTTGCCGGAGGAGTCGGGCGCGCGGAACTCGACGCGCTTGGCCTTCGGGTTCGAGCCCGTGATCGGGATACGCATGGCCGCGGAACGGTTGCGCTGCGAGTAGACCAGGTTGATCGGGGCCTCGAAGCCCGGGACCAGGCGGTGGTACGAGTTCACCGTCGGGTTGGTGAAGGCCAGCAGCGACGGGGCGTGCTTGAGGATGCCGCCGATGTAGTAGCGGGCGGTGTCCGACAGGCCCGCGTAACCGGCCTCGTCGTAGAACAGCGGGTCGCCGTTCGTCCACAGCGACTGGTGGACGTGCATGCCCGAGCCGTTGTCACCGAAGATCGGCTTCGGCATGAAGGTCGCGGTCTTGCCGTTGCGCCAGGCGACGTTCTTCACGATGTACTTGAAGAGCTGGAGGTCGTCGGCCGCGGCGAGCAGCGTGTTGAACTTGTAGTTGATCTCGGCCTGGCCGGCGGTGCCCACCTCGTGGTGCTGGCGCTCGACCTGGAGGCCGGACTTGGCCAGCTCCAGGGAGATCTCGGCACGAAGGTCGGCGAAGTGGTCGACCGGCGGGGTCGGGAAGTAACCGCCCTTGTAGCGGACCTTGTAACCGCGGTTGTCCTCGATGGCGCCGGTGTTCCAGGCGCCCGCCTCGGAGTCGATGTGGTAGAAGGCCTCGTTCGACTTGGTGTCGAAGCGCACGCTGTCGAAGACGTAGAACTCGGCCTCGGGGCCGAAGTACGCGGTGTCGGCGATGCCGGTCGACGCGAGGTACGCCTCCGCCTTCTTCGCCACGTTGCGCGGGTCACGGGAGTACTGCTCGCCCGTGATCGGGTCGTGGATGAAGAAGTTGATGTTGACCGTCTTGTCGCGGCGGAAGGAGTCGACGCGCGCGGTGGACAGGTCGGCGCGGAGCGCCATGTCGGACTCGTGGATGGCCTGGAAGCCGCGGATGGAGGAGCCGTCGAAGGCCAGTTCCTCGGTCGGGTCGAAGGCCTCTGCCGGCAGCGTGAAGTGCTGCATCACACCCGGCAGGTCGCAGAAGCGGACGTCGACGAACTTGACGTCTTCGTCCTTGATGAACTTCTTGGCCTCGTCGGCGTTCTGGAACATCCAGCTCCTCCTACTCCCGACCATGTCCGACCGGGGTGGTAGTTCGTTCGTGCGGCCAGTGCGGTGGCACACGCTGATCCCGACCTTAGGGACGGGTGATTTCTCAAGCGTGACCCATTTGTTTCGCCCAAGTTAACCGGACCGGGCCGGGAACACCCCACCTGTACGCATGCCAAAACGGGCGCAGTACCGTGGAGGCGTGGACAACAGGCAAGCAATCGGATCGTGGCTCTCCGGACCCCGCGCGGCCGCGGAGGAAGCCGGTGCCGACTTCGGATACCGCGGCGAGCAGCTGGGTCTGCCCGAGTCGGGCCCCGGCTCGATCGCCCGCCCCGGGCGCCGTCTGGCGGCCCTCGCCGTCGACTGGGGCCTGTGCCTCTTGATCGCATACGGCCTGATCACCGACGGCTACGGCCAGGCGACCGGCAACTGGGCGCTGGCCGTCTTCTTCGTCGTGAGCGTCCTGACCGTCGGCACGCTCGGCTTCACCCCGGGCAAGCGCCTGTTCGGCCTCCGCGTCCTCGCCCTGGACACCGGCACGGTCAACCCGCTCCGCGCCCTCCTGCGCACGGTCCTCCTGTGCGTCGCCCTCCCGGCCCTGATCTGGGACCGCGACGGCAGGGGACTGCACGACCGCCTGGCCCGCACGGTCGAGGTCAGGATCTGACGACCCTGGCCGGTGGATCTGACAGATCCCGGCCCGTACGACGATGGGGGCGCCCGGAGTGATCCGGGCGCCCCCATCGTCGTACGCGGAGTGTGTCTTCGTCGTACGGGCGTGTGTCAGCGCATCTTCGGGCCGCCGCGCGGCATCCGCATTCCCTTGGGCATCGGGCCCTTCGGGAGGGGCATGTTGGACATCAGGTCGCCGAGCGCGCGCAGCCGGTCGTTGGTCGCGGTGACCTGGGGGCCGGACAGGACCCGGGGCAGCTTCAGCATCGTCGTGCGGAGCTTCTTGAGCTCGACCTGGCCCTCGCCCGTGCCGACGAGGATGTCGTGCACCGGCACGTCCGCGACGATGCGGGCCATCTTCTTCTTCTCGGCGGCCAGCAGGCTCTTCACCCGGTTCGGGTTGCCCTCGGCGACCAGGACGATGCCGGCCTTGCCGACGGCCCGGTGGACCACGTCCTGGCTGCGGTTCATCGCCACCGCCGGGGTGGTCGTCCAGCCGCGCCCGATGTTGTCGAGCACCGCGGCGGCCGCACCCGGCTGGCCCTCCATCTGCCCGAACGCCGCACGCTCGGCCCGGCGTCCGAAGACGATCGCCGACGCGAGGAAGGCGAGCAGGAGGCCGAGAATGCCGAGATAGATCGGGTAACCGACCAAGAAGCCGATCGCGAGAAAGACACCGAGGGTGCCGATTCCGACAGCCGCGAGTACAAGACCGATCATCTTGTCGGCCTTGCGGGTCATCTTGTAAGTCAGGGCGATCTGCTTGAGTCGCCCGGGGTTCGCAGCGTCCGCTGCGGATTCCTTCCTCGCCATGCCGTGAAGTCTACGTGGCGCGGGAGGCGCCGACGACGGCGGTGCCGGGTCGGCGGCTCAGTGACGGCCGCTGAGGCTCTTCTCGATGACGAGCTGTGCCTCGACGCGGTCCTTGGCGCGGCGGCGGTCCTCCAGGACGGAGGTCCAGGCGTTGCGGCGGGCGGTGCGCTGGCCGCTGCTCAGGAGCAGTGACTCGACGGCACGGAGTGCATCGCCGAACGACGGAATCGGTGTGGCGCGTACGGGTGCGGTCTGCATGGTGGAGGTCCCCCCTCGGGATGGCGGCTCTGGCTAGGGCTCTACGTGGCGTAAGACCAGGGTCACTGAATGGTGTTACCAGGGCGTGACCGACCGGTCAAACGCCAATGAAGCCTTGATGCGCGGGCCGAAAACACTGACGCGGCCCTGATGGGGTCCCCATCTGCGGGGACGGTCAGGACCGCGTCGTATTGGCCACTACCGGTGGGTAGTTGCTTGTGCTCGGATTCACACACCGAGGGTGGCACTGCGTGCCATCCCGCAGGTCGCGCAACGTGTCGCGCGACCCCCTCCCGCCACGTCTCAGACGGCCTGCGAGGCGACGTACGAGCCGCGCTTCTCGATCGCCATCTGGTACAGGCGGCCCGCGCGGTACGAGGAGCGGACCAGCGGGCCCGACATGACCCCGGAGAAGCCGATCTGGTCGGCCTCCTCCTTCAGCTCGACGAACTCGTGCGGCTTGACCCAGCGCTCCACGGGGTGGTGGCGCACGGAGGGCCGCAGGTACTGCGTGATGGTGACGAGCTCGCAGCCGGCCTCGTGGAGCTGGCGCAGCGCCTCGCTGACCTCTTCGCGGGTCTCGCCCATGCCGAGGATCAGGTTCGACTTCGTGACCAGACCGTAGTCACGGGCGTCCGTGATGACCTTCAGCGAGCGCTCGTAGCGGAAGCCCGGGCGGATGCGCTTGAAGATGCGCGGGACCGTCTCGACGTTGTGCGCGAAGACCTCCGGCCGGGAGGAGAAGACCTCGGCCAGCTGCTCGGGGACCGCGTTGAAGTCGGGGGCGAGGAGCTCGACCTTGGTGGGGCCGGTCTCGCGGTTCGCCGTCTGCGCGTGGATCTGGCGCACGGTCTCGGCGTACAGCCAGGCGCCGCCGTCCTCCAGGTCGTCGCGGGCGACGCCCGTGATGGTCGCGTAGTTGAGGTCCATGGTGACCACGGACTCGCCCACGCGGCGCGGCTCGTCACGGTCCAGGGCCTCGGGCTTGCCCGTGTCGATCTGGCAGAAGTCGCAGCGCCTCGTGCACTGGTCGCCGCCGATGAGGAACGTGGCCTCGCGGTCTTCCCAGCACTCGTAGATGTTGGGACAGCCTGCTTCCTGGCAGACCGTGTGCAGGCCCTCGCTCTTCACGAGGTTCTGCATCTTCGTGTACTCGGGGCCCATTTTCGCCCGGGTCTTGATCCACTCGGGCTTGCGCTCGATGGGGGTCTGGGCGTTCCGGACCTCCAGGCGCAGCATCTTGCGTCCGTCGGGTGCGACTGCGGACACATCGGCTCCCTGTAGCTTCGATTCTTCGGCGTACACCAGGGTACGCCCGTTCGCTTCTCGGCCCCCGGGGTGGGCAACCTTCGGGAACGGGGGTGCATTCCCGGGGGTTTTTCTCGCCCCCGCCGCCCTTACCCGTCCCATCCTTCTGGGGCTCCGCCCCAGGGCCCGTGGAGTGTGTTTTCGGGTGCGGGTTCGTTGTGGCTGGTCGCGCAGTTCCCCGCGCCCCCAAAGACCTGGGGGCGCGGGGAACTGCGCAGCGGGGGTTCGGGTGCGGGAAAAGCCCCTACACCACCGCCCGCTCAACCTCCCGCGGCCTCAGCTCCGCGTTCGCCAGAACATCCCGCAGATGCCGCTCAGCCACCGGCAGGACCTCCGCGATGGTGAGGTCGCGGCCCAACTCGTGGGCCAGCGACGTGACGCCCGCGTCACGGATGCCGCAGGGGATGATCTTGTCGAAGCTGGATGTGTCGGGGTTCACGTTCAGCGCGAAGCCGTGCATCGTGACGCCCTTGGCGACCCGGATCCCCATGGCGCAGATCTTCCGGTCCTCACGCCGCTGCCCCGCGTTGGACGGCGCGTACTCGGGCCCGTTGAGCCGAGGATCGAACTCCTCGTCCGCGAGCCGGGGATCGAAGTCGAGGGAGAGCCCGCCGAGAGAGGGCCGCTCGGCCACCGGGTCACCGAGGACCCAGACACCGGCGCGCCCCTCGACCCGGCTCGTCTCGACACCGAACTCCGCGCAGACCCGGATCATCGCGTCCTCAAGGCGCCGGAGGTGGGCGACGACGTCAACGGGGCGAGGAAGTTTCTGGATCGGGTAGCCGACCAGCTGCCCCGGCCCGTGCCAGGTGATCTTGCCGCCACGGTCCACGTCGACGACGGGCGTGCCGTCGAGGGGCCGCTCACTGTCCGCCGTGCGCCGTCCCGCCGTATAGACCGGCGGGTGTTCCAGGAGCAGACAGGTGTCGGGGATCTCGTCCTGGAAGCGGGCCGTGTGTACACGGCGCTGCTCGTCCCAGGCCTCCTGGTACTCGACGGCGTCCGCACCGAACCCCATGCGGACGAACCGCAACTCACTCACGGCAAGCGCCTCCCTGGAAGAGTCGTAAGGCTCATAACAGCCTCACGCCACTGTACGTCCGGTCGAACCTCGTCAGCCCTGGGGGCAATCCTCACACGATCGGATGAATGCGTGTCGAAGTGTGCGATCGGGTGCTTACGGACCGCTACATTCGCGCCGTTCACGAGGCTTTCAAGGGCTGCTCAAGGCATGGCGGCCGACCTCGCCCGGGCCTGTTCCCGCAGGCCCCCAGCCCGGAAGGCAGGAGTTCGCACCGCAGATGACGGAACGACCCGCGCAGCGCACCCCCAACCGTCAGCTCGCCGCACTAATCGCAGAAGCGGGGTTCTCCAACGCGGGGCTAGCCCGCCGAGTGGACCAGCTCGGCCTCGAACACGGGCTCGATCTCAGATACGACAAGACATCCGTGACCCGCTGGCTGCGCGGCCAGCAGCCAAGAGGCACCACACCCGCGCTGATCGCCGAGGTCTTCACCCGCCGCCTCGGCCGCCGTCTCACCGCCCAGGACCTCGGACTCGACGCGTGCGCCCCG
This sequence comes from Streptomyces sp. ActVer, assembly GCF_027270795.1. NCBI lineage: Bacteria > Bacillati > Actinomycetota > Actinomycetes > Kitasatosporales > Streptomycetaceae > Streptomyces > Streptomyces sp. ActVer. Next base: position 2,413 of record NZ_JAPWHT010000254.1, on the reverse strand, counting down.
GTGTACGCCGGGCTCGAATTCGCGGCCACCCCCGAGGAGGCCGTCGACATCGTCGGCGGTCTGTGGCGCAAGGACTCCGGCAGTCACGCGGAGCTCCGCAAGATCGCGTTCACTCCGGCGGGGCTCGTCGTGCCCAGCCGGGACTGGCTGATCGGCCGGGCCGACGACCGGGTGGGCCGCGGCGACCCCGGCGCCGTACGGATCCCCGTACAGGGCCGCCCGGCCGTGCCCCGGCAGCGCGCGCAGACCGAACGCGGCCCCGGGCAGCGGGTGACCGCGGGAGACATCGCGGCGCTGCGCTCGGTCGGGGAACTGTTCCGCACGCTCGACAACGCGTACGGCGGAGGGCACGCCCGGCAGGCTCTCGTGCGGTACCTGGAGCACGAGCTGGAGCCGATGCTGCGCGGCACCTACGGGGAGCAGACGGGGCGCCGCCTGTTCGCCGCCGCGTCCGATCTGACCCGGCTGGCGGGCTGGACCTCGTACGACATCGCCGCGCACGGACTGGCCCAGCGGTACTTCGTGCAGGCGCTGCGGCTGTCGCAGGCGGCGGGGGACCGGGCGTACGGCTCGTACGTGCTCGTGACGATGAGTCGGCAAGCCGTCTATCTGGGGCACGGCCGGGAGGCGGTGCAGCTGGCCCGGGTCGCCCAGCAGGGCGTGGGCTCGTCGGCCCCGCCCGTCGTCCAGGCGCTGCTGTACGCGGTCGAGGCGCGGGGACACGGGGTGCTCGGCGAGGTGCGGGCGGCCACGGCCTCGCTGGTACGGGCCGAACGGGCCCTGGAGACCGCCCGGCCCGGTGACGAAGTGCCGTACTGGGCGCGGTTCTTCGACGAGGCGCAGCTCGCGGACGAGTTCGGGCACTGCCACCGTGATCTCCAGCAGTACCGGGCGGCCGCGCAGCATGCCGAGCGGTCCCTGCAGTTGCGGGCCCCCGGGTATGCGCGCAGCCGTCTCTTCTGCCGGGTCGTCCTGGCGTCGGCGCGGCTCGGGCTCGGCGAGCTGGATCAGGCTTGCCAGTTGGGTGCGGAGGCCGCTACGCAGGCTTCGGAGATGCGGTCGGTGCGGGCGGTCGAGTATGTGCGGGACTTCGAGCGGCGGCTCGAGCCGTACAAGGATGCGGCGCCGGTCAGGGGGTATCGCGACAAGGTCGCTGCGCTTGGCTGAACGGCACCACAGGAAGGGTTGTCTTGAGGCTGCGGGCCGGTGGGGGCCGGTCGCGCAGTTCCCCGCGCCCCTGACGGGACCTGCGGAGCCGCATGCCGATCACCCCCGCGCCCCTTTGGGGCGCGGGGGACGGGGCGCGTGGATGGGGAGGAGGTCCTGCCCCGCGGCGGGACCTCCGCCCCCTGGCTCTCGTACGCCTACGCGGCGGTCGAGGCCGTTAAGGGGGTTGCCGTGGGTGCCGAGTTGACGCCCAGGTCTGTCAGGAGGGCGGTGGCCGCCCGGTGGCCCGAGTGGAGGGCGCCCTGGACCGTGCTGGTGTCGCGGTGGTCGCCGCAGACGTACAGACCGGCGAGGAGGCGGACCGGGCGGCGGAGGTCGTGCGGGGGCGGCATCGCGGGGACCGCGTCGGGGGTGTGGTGGACCGCGAGCAGCTCCCAGCGGTGCGTGGCGGTGCCGTAGAGGGCGGCCAGGTGGGCGCGTACGGCCCGGTCCGTGTCCGCTGGGGGTGCGCCGAGGATCGTGGACGAGATCAGGGCGCGGCCCACGGGGGCGCGGGTCGGGTCGACCTGACTGATGACCGAGGTGTGGGCCACCGGACCCCGGCGGTCCGCGTCCAGCAGCAGCGCGGGCTCGACCAGAGGTGCCTCGTCGGCCGTGTGGTGCACCACGGTGAGCTGGTGGAACGGCGGCACCCGCAGGCCCGGCAGCAGCTCGGCGGCGGCGTGGGCGTCGGTCGCCACCAGGATGGCCCGGCAACGGAGTTCGCCGTGGTCCGCCGTCGTCACGGAGGTCGTGGACACGGATGTGACCCGTACCCCGGTGCGGACCGTCCCGGGCGGCAGGGCTGCCGCCAGCAGCTCCGGCAGCGTGTCGGCGCCGCCCTCCGGGACGCACAGGCGGCCGGAGGCGAAGGCGCGGAGCGCGAGGTCCGCGCACCGGCTGGACGTCGTCAGATCCGGGTCGCAGAGCAGCGCGGCCAGCAACGGGCGCAGAAAACCCTCGACCGTACGGGCCGGCATGCCGCGGGCCGCGAGCGCGCGCCCCGCGGGCCTCTCGGGCCGGGCCAGCAGCCGTTCCACGGGGACGGACGCGATCCGTCCGAGTGCCGCGGCGAGCCGGGCCTGGTCGAGGGCGCCGCCGAGCGGCGGAAACGCCCGCGACACGGGCGGCACGGCGGCCGCCGGTATCTGCCTGACCCTGCGAGGGGGGCTCACCAGGGCGCGCGCCGCGTCGAGTGCGAGATCGG
>NZ_JAPWHT010000253.1:0-14815 GCF_027270795.1 Streptomyces sp. ActVer | reverse complement strand
GTACGTGCCTCCACCGCACCGCCTGCCCTCTGATCGACCCCCACCCCCCTGACCCGCCGTACCGCCGAACCGCCGAACCCCTGAACCGCCGAACCGTCGGCGGGACGGCCGACCTCGCCGTCGGCCGGATCCGCCCTGCCCGCGCGCCCGGACCGGGACGTCCGTCGCACGCGCACCCCGTAGCCGCCACGTGAGGAGTCACGTGTGTACACCCCACCGCCCCTGCCGCGCCGCACCCTGCTGCGTGGCGCCCTCGGCCTAGGTACGGCCGCCGCGCTCGCCGCCTGCGGCCGTGACAGCACCACCGCCCGCACCTCGGGAGACGTGAACCTCGCCCTGTGGACCCATGACCCGGGATACGAGGCCTTCTTCCGCAAGGGCATCCCGGAGGCCGACCGGCTCGCCGACTTCCGCTACCACCTGACGGTCACCCGTGCCGGACCCGCCGACATCGTCACCAAGCTGCTCGCCCAGGCCGTCGCCGGACGCGGCACACCCGACATGGCGGGCTTCGAGATCGGCAGCTTCCCGCGCATGCTGCGCGGCGACATCTCCGAGCGGCTGCTGCACGACTTCACCCCCGACATCGCCGCCGTGCCAGGCCTGAAGAACGACCTGCTGCCGGCCCGAACCGCCCCCTACAGCAAGGACGGCCGGGTCTACGCCCTCGACTCGGACACCCCCATGGTCGTCTACTACTACCGCGACGACCTGTTCACGAAGTACGGGCTGGCGAAGGACATCCCGACCTGGGAGGAGTTCGCCGAACTCGGCGCCCGCGTGCACAAGGACCACAACGCCTCGCTCTGTGTCGTCAGCACCAACGGCAGCGACACGGCACAGATCGTGCAGTCCTTCCAGATGCTGCTCTACCAGCGCGGCGGTGCCTTCTTCGACGCCGACCAGCAACTGGTGCTCGACTCGGCCGAGGCAGAGGAGGTACTGGGCTTCCTCTGCAAGGGGCTGCGCAGCGGCTTCGTCATCGACATCTCCGACTACTACGGCGCCGCGATGCAGACCGCCCTGAAACAGGGCAGGGTCATCGGCCTGCCCATGGCCATCTGGTACAAGAGCTACGGTCTCGTGCCCAACGTGCCCGAGCAGAAGGGGAAGTGGCGGGTTCGCGCGATGCCGCGGTTCGCGGAGGGCGGCGGGACGACGGCGGCCCTCGGTGGCACCGGCTTCGGGGTCATCAAGAACAAGGCCAACACGCGGGCCGCCACGGACTTCCTCCTCAACACCTGGCTCACACATGAAGGTCAGGTCCGGCGGTTCATCGAGACGGGCTATCTGCCCACGCGGCGCTCCGTGTTCGAGGACCCGCACCTCAGAGGTCTCAAGGACGGCTTCTGCGGTGGTCAGCGGTTGTTCGGTCTCTACCGGGACCTGCTTCCCGATGTGCCTCCGCAGCACACGAGTCCCGACCAGTCGATTCTCTTCGACGTGCTCGCCGGGAATCTGTTGCGGGCGTATCGCGGGGACGTCAGTCCCCGGCAGGCGTTGCGGCGGACCGCAGAGGAGTTCCGAGACCAGGCGGGGCGTTGAGGCCCTGCCGACGGTTGGCTGCGGGTTTGTTGTGGCTGGTCGCGCCCACGCGGCGGAGCCGCATATCGACACCGTCCCGCGCCCCTGGAAGAAGGGGCGCGCCTCATGCATCCGGAATTCAGCAGTACGGCCAGGAGAGTTGTCCATGACCATCGCCATCGCCGATCCGGCCGGCAGTGCTCGCGAACGCACGGGTGCGCGCCGGACCGCTCCCCGTCTCAAGCAGTCCCGGGCCCCCTACCTCTTCATCGCCCCCTTCTACGTCCTCTACGTGCTCTTCATGCTGGTGCCCGTCCTGGTGTCGCTCTGGCTGAGTCTCACCGAGTGGGTGGGTCTCGGTACTCCGCACTGGGTGGGGCTGCGCAACTACCGTCTTCTCGCGACCGACGTCAGCTTTCACCGGGCCCTCGGCAACACGGGCGTCTTCGTGATGATCGCGGTCTTCGTCGTCGTACCGCTCGCCCTGCTGATCGCACAGGCCCTCAACACCCGTGGCCTGCGCGTACGTGACCTGTGGCGCACCGCCTACTTCGTGCCGATCGTCGTCTCGCCGATCATCGTGGCGCTCATCTTCGGGCTGATCTTCGACCGGCAGTTCGGGCTGCTGAACTCCGTCCTGCGGGCCCTGTTCGGCACCGGAGGGGTCGACTGGCTCGGCGATCCGGACCTGGCCAAGGTGAGCATCGGGCTCGTGATGCTGTGGCGCTGGACCGGCTACCTCACTGTGTTCTTCCTCGCCGGACTCCAGGCCGTACCGAAAGAGTTGTACGAGGCGGCCGCCCTCGACGGTGCCGGACGCATCCGCACCTTCACCACCGTCACGCTCCCGGCGCTGAAACCGGTGACCGCCTTCGTGGTCGTCACCTCCTTCATCGGCGCCGCGCAGATCTTCGAGGAGCCGTATCTGCTGACCGGCGGCGGACCGGCCGAAAGCACCCTGTCGGTGACGATGTTCATCTACCGGGCGGCCTTCCAGCGCCAGCAGTTCGGGTACGCGGCCGCCGCGGCCGTCGTGCTGTTCGTCCTCGTCTTCGGGCTCAGCCAGCTCTTCAACCGTCTGCTCGGCATCGGGAGGGCGACCTCATGAGCGCGACCACTTCGGGCATACGCACCTCCACGTATGCAGCCGTACATTCCTCCGCGGGCGCCAGGACCCGGCGCGGCCTGCTCTACCTGACGCTGGTCCTGCTGCTGCTTGCCTTTCTGGCGCCGCTGCTGTGGGCGCTGAGCGGGTCGTTCAAGCCGCGCGGCGACATCTTCGCGTACCCGCCGAAGCTGGTTCCGGACCCCTTCACCCTGCACAACTACCGCGCGCTCATCGAGGACCAGCCCTTCGCGCGCTGGTTCGTGATGAGCACGGTGGTCGCCGTCGTCGCCACCGTCGTGTCGGTCTTCGTCTGCGCCCTGGCCGGCTACGGCTTCGCCAAGTTCCGGTTCGCGGGCAAGAGGCTGCTCTTCGGCGTGATGTTCAGCTCGCTGTCCATCCCGTTCGCGGTGATCCTCGTGCCGCTGTTCGTGATCCTGGTCAAGACCGGGCTCGGCAGCCCGTGGTTCGCGCTGATCGTGCCGTGGGTGGCGCCCGCGTTCGGGATCTTCATGATGCAGCAGTACATCGTGCAGTCCGTCCCGGACTCGGTCCTGGAGGCCGCCCGTATCGACGGCGCGAGCGAGTTCGGCATCTTCCGGCGGATCGTGCTGCCCCTGCTGCGGCCCTCGCTCGGCGCACTCGCCGTATGGACCTTCCTGCAGAGCTACAACAGCTTCCTGTGGCCGCTGGTCCTGGTCTCCGACAGCTCGCAGTACACGCTGCCGCTGGGCCTGCAGACCCTCTTCGTCTCGGAGCAACGGCAGTACGACCTGGTGATGGCCGGTGCCGTGCTGGCCGTCCTGCCCGCCGTCGCCCTCTTCGTGCTGCTGCGCAAACAGCTCCTCGAAGGTCTTTCCACGGGTGCCGTCAAAGGCTGACGCACTCTCACATCCCGTAAAGGAGAAGCATGTTCGAGCTGCCCGGCCGGGTTCTGTTCGGCGCCGCCTACTACCACGAGTACCAGCCGAACGAGCGGCTCAAGGACGACCTAGACCTGATGGCGGAAGCCCGCTTCACGGTGATCAGGGTCGGCGAGTCCGTCTGGTCGACCTGGGAGCCTACGAGCGGCCGCTTCGACCTCGACTGGCTCCAGCCGGTTCTGGACGGGGCGGGCGAGCGGGGGATCAGCGTCATTCTCGGGACGCCCACATACGCCGTGCCGCCGTGGCTGGCCCGGCAGTACCCGGAGATCGCGGGGGAGCGGCGCACCGGCGAGCGCGTTCCCTGGGGCGCCCGCCAGGAAGTCGACTACACGCACCCGGCGTTCCGCTTCCACGCCGAGCGGATCATCCGCAAGGTCGTCGGCCGGTATGCCGCGCACCCGGCGGTGATCGGCTTCCAGGTCGACAACGAACCCGGCCTCGAACTCTTCCACAACCACGGTGTGTTCCAGCGCTTCACCGACCATCTGCGCGAGATCTACGGCGACGTGGAGACCCTCAACCGTGAGTGGGGACTGGTCTACTGGTCCCACCGGCTGTCCACCTGGGCCGATCTGTGGACCCCCGACGGCAACGCCCAGCCGCAGTACGACCTCGCGTGGCGCCGCTTCCAGGCGAGGCTCACCACCGAGTTCATCGCCTGGCAGGCGGACATCGTGCGCGAGTACGCCCGGCCGGACCAGTTCGTCACGACATGCATCTCCTACGACCGGCCCACGGTCGAGGACGACGAACTGACCAGGAAGCTCGACGTCACGGCCGGCAACCCCTACTACACGATGCAGGACGCCCTCGCGCTGCCGGACCGGAACCGCCAGGACCAGGGCTGGACCACCAACGGCACCTGGGCGCTGTACCAGAGCGCCGACCGCATGTACGCGTCCCGCCAGGAACCCTTCCTGGTGACCGAGACCGACGCGCAGGCCATCGGCTTCCCCTGGAACAACCGCCCCGCATACGACGGGCAGTGGCGCCAGGCCGCCTGGGCACTGATATCGCGGGGCGCCTCGATGATCGAGTACTGGCACTGGCACACCCTGCACTTCGGCACCGAGACCTACTGGGGCGGAGTGCTGCCGCACAACGGGCTACCCGGCCGCGTGTACCGCGAACTGGCCGCGCTGGGCGCCGAGTTGGAGACCGCGGGCGACCTCGTGTCCTCCCTCACCCCGGACGCCGACATCGCGTTCCTCTACTCCAACCCCAGCAAGTGGGCACTCCAGGCACAGCCCGCGCTCGCCACGCCCGACGGAGGGCCCGACCGGCGCTCGTACCAGACCGTCTTCGACGCCTTCTACCGCGGCGCCTTCGACGCGGGGCTGCAGAGCAGGCTCGTACACCCGTGCCAGTTGGACGACACCGACCTGCCGCCGGTACTCGTGGTCCCAGCCTTCTACGCGGCCGACGACGCCACCCTCGACCGCCTCCTCGCCTACGCCGAGACCGGCGGCCATCTGGTCCTGGGCCCGCGCACGGCGTACGCGGACCACGAGGCGCGGGCCCGTACGGAGGAACAGCCCGCCCGGCTGGCCGAGGCCGCCGGAGTCACGTACGACGAGTTCAGCAATCTGGACACCGGACTCGGCGTCCACGGCACGGATTCCCTTCCGCTGTCCGGGGAGGCGCGTGCCCTCCACTGGGTGGACGGCCTGCGGCCCGGGGGAGCGGACACCCTGGCCACGTACGACCACCCGCACTTCGGCCGCTGGCCCGCGGCCACGACCCACGCACATGGCGCCGGACGTGTCACCTACGTCGGCACCGTGCCCGACCCGGAGTTCGCCAGGGCCCTCCTCCGGTGGGCCGCCCCGGCGGGCCCCGCGAGTCCGTCCCACCCGAGCGTCACGTCGACGAGGGCGACCGCGCGCGACGGGCGCCGGGTCCGGTTCCTGCACAACTGGTCGTGGGAGCCGGTGAAGGTCGAACTGCCGACACGGGTACGCGACGCGCTCGCGGGGACGTCGTACGCGCCGGGCGAGGCGGTCCCGCTCGGGGCGTGGGACGTGAAGGTGCTCCAGGAGGAGTCATGAGCAACTGAGCCGCCGGTGGTTCTGTGGGTGGGGCCGGGGCAGGCAGCCTCGGCCTAGCCCCGTTGCCGCGCGGCCAGTTCATGGGCGATGTCCCGCGTCGCCGGGTAGAGCCGGAGGTACAGCTCGTACAACTCGTCGTAGCCGGAGCGCAGTTGAGGGTCCGGGACGACGCGTTCGCGCACCGGGTTCCACTCGTCGATGAGTGGGCCGCCGACCGCGCTCGCCGCGAGGAACGCCGCGCCGTAGCTCGCCCCGAGGGTGACGGTCCTGATCTCCTGCTCCAGGCCCGTCACGGCCGAGACGATCCGGGTCCACAGGCCGCCCCGGGTGCCGCCGCCCACGGCGACGACACGGCGGATGTCCGCACCGGCGGCGCGCATCGCCTCGACGTTGTGCCGTACGCCGAAGGCCGTCGCCTCCAGGGCGGCACGGTAGAGGTCGCCGCGGGTGTGCTCCACGGTCAGCCCGGCGATCACCCCGCGGGCGTGCGGATCGGCCACCGGCGTCCGCTCGCCCGCGAAGTACGGCAGCATCAGCAGCCCGCGCGCACCGGGCCCTGACACCTCCGCCCCGGCGAGCAGATCGGTGTGCTCGGGCGTGCCGAACAGCTCCCGCAGCCAGTCGGTGATCACGCCGGAGGTGGCCATGCCGCCCGCGAGACTGCGCGTTCCCGGCAACGCCCCGATGGTGCTCCACAGTTGGGGCACCAGCAGACGCTCGGACAGGGTGTTGATCAGGAACATGGTGCTGCCGTACATGAGCATCAGGTCACCGGTGTGCTGTGCCCCCACGCTCAGCGCCTCCGACCAGGCGTCGATGGTGCCGGCGACGACCGGGATCCCGGCGGGCAGACCGGTGGCGTCGGCGGCCTCGGCCGTGACCTGTCCGGCGATGTCCCCGGGCCAGAGCAGGCGGGGAGTTCGAGCCAGGGCGCGATGTGCCGGGTCCACGGCTCGTACCACTCCTGGGCCACGGAGTCGTACAGCGGAACGGCCTGGCTCGCCGAGTGGTGGTCGAGCACATAGGTCCCGGTGAGCCGGACCACCAGGTACGAGCTGGGCATGTAGAGCCGCCGGGCCCGGGCGACCACGTAGGGCTCGTGCTCCGCCAGCCAGGCGATCTTGGGGCCGACGGCCTGGGTGGAGAGCAGCGACCCGCAGCGCCGCAGCACGGCGTCGCGGCCCAACTCGTCGTCCAGGCGGGTGATCTGCTCGGTGGCCCGGGTGTCGACGCCGTACAGCACCGCCGGGCGCAGCGGCGTGTCCGTCTCGTCGGCCAGAGCGACGCACGGGCCCATGCCGCTGACGCCGACCGCGGTGACGGAGGTGCCGTCCGGTGCGGACGTCAGCAACTCCCTGGTGATGGAGGCGAACTCGACCCACCACACCCGTGCGTCCATCTCGACGTGTCCCGGGTGCGGACGGTCGACCGAGTGCGGGCGGACAGCCGTCGCGAGGACGGTTCCGTCCCCGTCCACCAGCACGCCCTTGCTGCTGGACGTACCGATGTCGACCCCGATCACCGTCATACGCTCACGTCTCCCCGCTCACCCGCACCGGCCCGATGGGGGCGGCCTTCGCGGACCGCCCCACCCCGATGTTCTACGGGATCGACAGGGATCCGTCGCGCTGAGGCGGAATCGCCACGCCGTTCTGCTGGAGGGCGACGGTGCGCGCGGGAGAGGGGATGCGGATGCCCTCCACGTGGTACCGCTTGTGCAGCCGCTTCACGAACTCGTGCTTGATCCGGTACTGGTCGCTGAACTCCCCGACACCGAGGATGACGGTGAAGCTGATCCGCGAGTCCCCGAACGTGTGGAAGCGGATGGCGGGTTCGTGCTCGGGAACCGCGCCCTCGATCTCCGTCATGACCTCGGTGACAACCTCGGAGGTGACGCGCTCGACGTGGTCCAGGTCGCTGTCGTAGCCGACGCCGACCTGCACGGTGAGGGTCATCTCCTGTTCCGGACGGCTGAAGTTGGTCATGTTGGTGCTGGAGAGCTGGGCGTTCGGGATGATGACGAGGTTGTTGGAGAGGTTGCGTACGACGGTGTTGCGCCAGTTGATGTCGACGACGTACCCCTCCTCCCCGCTGGTGAGACGGATGTAGTCGCCGGGCTGGATCGTCTTCGAGGCGAGGATGTGGATGCCCGCGAAGAGGTTGGCGAGGGTGTCCTGGAGGGCCAGGGCGACCGCGAGACCGCCGACGCCGAGGGCCGTGAGCAGCGGGGCGATGGAGATGCCCAGGGTCTGCAGGACGACCAGGCAGCCCATGGCCAGCACGACGACCCGGGTGATGTTGACGAAGATCGAGGCCGAACCCGCGACCCCGGAACGGGACTGGGTGACGGCCCGCACCAGGCCGGCGACCACGCGTGCCGCCGTGATGGTGGCGGCGAGGATGATCAGGACCGTCAGGATCTGGTTGACGGTGTGGTTGACCTTGCCGGTCAGCGGCAGCGCCGCCGCGGCGGCGGCGATGCCGCCCGTGAGGGCCGCGACCGGTATCAGCGCGCGCAGCGCGTCGACGAGGACGTCGTCGCCGCTCCAGCTCGTGCGGGTCGCGTGCTTGCCCAGCCAGCGCAGGAGGAGGCGCAGCAGCACGCCCGCCGCGAGCCCGACGGCCAGCCAGACACCCGCGACGATCCAGTCGTGCACAGTGAGGTCCCGGTTCACCAACTGCCTCCCGTCGTGCCGCGAAGGGCACTCGCGCCCGGTATGTGATGTGTCGTCACCTTGTTGCCACCTGCTGCTCGATTCCTGGATGTACGACCCCGCCGGGAACGTCAAGTCGTTGACCGGCGGGTTCGCTCATCTTGCTACATGCGCAGAGGTGTTCCGTGCCAGGACCGCTCGGGTCAGGCCATCTCCCACCAGCAACGCCGCCAACTCGCCATGCCCGTAGGCATGTTGGCGTCTTCCCAGCCTCGGACGAGCGCCGAGGAACCCTCGACTTCCGGCCCGGCGGCGATCCCCCGGCCCCCTTGAGGAGCCCGCCCAACTTGGCCTGGATACGTCGTCGGGAACGCTCAGTTCTCGCCGAACGAACCGTGCCGCCCCGCACCCGCCGAGAACCGCGCCGCCCCCTCAAGGCTCTCCTCCAACACACCTGTCCCGTGACGGAATTCACCCCGCATGGCGGCGCGCTCGTTCAGCCCCTCCTGGTCGAGGACGGAAGCGCGGTCGCCGCGGAGACAGGCCTGCGGGAAGCGGGCGATCGACGCGGCAAGCGCCTCCGCCTCCGCACGGGCCCGGCCCGGCGGGACGACCCGGTTCGCGAGGCCCATCTCGTACGCCTCGGGCGCCGCCACCGGGCGGCCGGTCAGGATCATGTCCATCGCGCGGCTGGTGCCGATGAGACGGGGGAGCCGAACCGTGCCGCCGTCGATGAGAGGCACGCCCCAGCGGCGGCAGAAGACCCCGAAGACCGCGTCCTCCTCGGCCACCCGCAGATCGCACCAGAGGGCCAGCTCCAGACCACCCGCCACGGCGTGGCCCGCGACCGCGGCGATCACCGGCTTCGACAGCCGCATCCGCGTGGGGCCCATCGGGCCGTCGCCGTCCTCCGTCACGTGGTTGCCGCGTTCCGTGCCGAGCGCCTTGAGGTCCGCGCCCGCGCAGAAGGTGCCGCCCTCACCCCACAGCACCGCCGCCCGGGCCGTCTCGTCGCTCTCGAACGCGCGGAACGCGTCGGCGAGGTCGGCCGCCGTGGAACCGTCCACCGCGTTGCGGACCTCGGGGCGGGAGAGGACGACGGTGGTGACGTGTTCCTGGCGCTCGATCCGGACCGGCATCGCTCGGACCCCTTCGTGTGGCGACCTGGTGTGGCGACGCCAGCAGGTTACTCCCCAGTCACACCGACGAGTTCAGGCCGTCCGCGCAAGCCGTCCCCGTCAGCCGTCTTCGCCGGCCGTCCCCGTCAACTTCCGGGCGGAACGAGAAGAGTGCTTTCGGGAGGGCCCGGCGGCCGACGAGCTCAGATCATCTTCAGCCGCACGAGCGCGCCGAGCGTCAGCGCCCCCGGCAGCAGCGGCAGCCACACCGTGATGATGCGGTAGGCGAGCACCACCGCCGTCGCCACCGCCACCGGACCGCCCGCCGCCACCAGCGCCAGGATCAGCGCGGCCTCCACCGAGCCGATCCCGCCCGGCGTCGGCACCAGGGCGACGGCCACCGTGGCCGCCAGATACGCGAGCGCCATGTGCAGCGGCGGCACCGGCAGCCCGAGCGCCTGCCCCACCGCGGCCAGTCCGGCCGCCTGGAACATCGGGAAGGAGAGCGAGCCGCCCCACAGCGCGAGCGCGCGGGCCGGCCGCGTGTGCACGGACCGGGCCTCGCCCAGCGCGGTCCGCAGGAAGGTGAACACGACGGTACGCACCCGTCGTACGAGCAGAAGCACCGTCACTGCCACGCACACCACCGCTCCGACGACGAGCAGCAGCGGGCCGACCGCGCCGTCGGGCAGGAGCGCGCCGACCCGCAGGGCGTCCGGGAAGGCGATCAACAGGGCCAGCAGCAGCCCGACCCGGGCGATGGACTCCGCCAGCAGATAGAGCGCGAGCGCGGCCGACGAACGGGCCAGCGGCACCCCGCACACCGTCATGAACCGCAGATTCACGGCACTCGCGCCGAGCCCTGTCGGCAGCAGATGGTTGGCGGCGCCCGCCGCGAACTGCGTGGCCAGCAACCGCCGTTTGGGCAGCCGTTCGACGAGTGCGCCCTGCCGGGTGACGGCGGCCGCCACCCAGGTCAGACAGGTCGCGGCGACCGCGGCCAGCAGCCACGGCCACTTCGCCGACGCCAGGTGGCCGAAGCCCTCCGCGAGCACGGACCGGTGCTGCACCGCGACCACGGCCACGAGGGCGAGCGGGAGGAGGCACAGGATCTGCCGGACCGGAAGGCGTCTGGCGAAGCCCTGGGGAAAGCGTTCGACCGTCACATCGGGAGAGGGTTTCCACACCGCACCAACGTGGGGTTGCGGGCACGGGGACAGCGGCTGACACGCCGGGCACGACAGCGAGTCGCCGGGCCCGGTGAGGGACTTGGTGCCGGTGAGCGCGGCTGTCTCGGTGGGATCCACTGCCCCGGTGAGGGGAGTGGGCTCAGTCAATGTCATCGATCACCCCTTGACCTCAAGAATGCTTGAGGTTCTACGGTCGGTCTCATGAGTATGGAGACCACAGCCTGGACGCAGCTCCACAGCGTCATGAACGCCGAGCAGGAACGCCGCCCCTTCGCCCGAGCGACCCTGCGTCGCATCGCCGGATTCGCCCGCCCGCACCGCCGCCGAATCGCGCAGTTCGTGGTGCTCAGTGTGGTGACGGCGCTGCTCGCCGTGGCCACCCCGGTCCTCGCCGGACGCGTCGTGGACGCGATCGTGTCCGGCGGCGACGAGAGCACGGTCGTACGACTCGCCCTGCTCATCGCACTGATCGCGTTCGCGGAGGCGGCGATCGGACTGGTGGGCCGCTGGCTCTCGGCGAACCTCGGCGAAGGACTCATCCTGGATCTGCGGACTGCGGTCTTCGTTCATGTACAGCGCATGCCGGTCGCGTTCTTCACACGCACTCGTACGGGCGCGCTCGTCAGTCGACTCAACAACGACGTGATCGGCGCCCAGCGGGCGTTCAGCAACACCCTCTCCGGAGTGGTGAGCAATCTCGTCACCCTGCTGCTCACCCTCGCCGTGATGCTCACCCTGTCCTGGCAGATCACCCTGCTCGCGCTCGTACTCCTCCCGGTGTTCGTGGTGCCCGCCCGCCGGATGGGCAGCCGGATGGCGAAACTCCAGCGCGAGGCGGCCGACCTCAACGCGTCCATGGGCACCCGGATGACCGAGCGCTTCTCGGCGCCCGGCGCCACCCTGATCAAGCTCTTCGGCCGGCCGGGCCAGGAGTCCGCGGAGTTCGCGGTGCGCGCCCGGCGGGTGCGGGACATCGGGGTGCGCACGGCGATGGCGCAGACCGCGTTCATCACGGCCCTGACCCTCGTCTCCGCCCTCGCACTCGCCCTGGTCTACGGACTCGGCGGCTGGTACGCCCTGCGCGGCAGCCTGGAGCCGGGCGCGGTCGTCTCGCTGGCCCTGCTCCTGACCCGTCTGTACGCGCCGCTGACCTCCCTTGCCGGTGCCCGTGTCGAGGTCATGAGCGCCCTGGTCAGCTTCGAGCGGGTCTTCGAGGTCCTCGACCTCAAGCCGCTGATCGACGAGAAGCCGGACGCCCGCGCGGTCCCCGAGGGCCCGGCCTCCGTCGAGTTCACCGACGTCCGCTTCGCCTACCCGTCCGCCGACAAGGTCTCCCTCGCCTCCCTGGAGGAGGTCGCCGCGCTCGACACCCGCGGCGGCGCCGAGGTCCTGCACGGCATCTCCTTCCGCGCCGAGCCCGGCCAGACCGTCGCTCTCGTCGGCTCGTCCGGCGCAGGCAAGTCCACGGTCGCCGCACTGCTGCCGCGGCTGTACGACACCGACGAGGGCTCCGTACGCATCGGGGGCGTCGACGTCCGTGACCTGAGCGCCGAGTCGATGAGGGCCACCCTCGGCATGGTCACCCAGGACGGCCACCTCTTCCACGACTCGGTCCGCGCCAACCTGCTCCTCGCCCGGCCCGACGCCGACGAGGAGGAACTGTGGGACGTCCTGCGCCGGGCCCGCCTCGACGACCTCGTGAACTCCCTGCCCGACGGCCTCGACACGGTCGTCGGCGAGCGCGGCTACCGCCTCTCCGGCGGCGAACGCCAGCGGATGACCATCGCCCGGCTCCTCCTGGCCCGCCAGCGGGTGGTCGTCCTCGACGAGGCGACGGCCCACCTGGACAACACCTCCGAGGCCGCCGTACAGGAGGCACTCGCCGAGGCCCTCCAGGGCCGCACCGCACTCGTCATCGCCCACCGCCTCTCGACGGTACGGGCCGCCGACCAGATCCTCGTCGTCGAGGCCGGCCGCATCGTGGAACGCGGCACCCACGACCAACTCCTCACGGCGAACGGGCGGTACGCGGAGCTGTACCGGACGCAGTTCGAGAAACCGGCACGGTCCGAGACGACGGAGGCGGACGCGACCGACATCGGCGCGACCGAGGACGGCGTGACGGAGATCGCTGCGGCGGAGGAGGCAGTGGCATAGGCACCGCGCCGACGCCCGCCGTACCCTGACGGCGTCGGCGCGTACCCGCTTCCCGGGACGCGACCCTCTCACCCCAGGAGCGACGCCTCATGCTGCGCACCATGTTCAAGTCCAAGATCCACCGTGCCACGGTCACCCAGGCCGATCTGCACTACGTCGGATCCGTGACCATCGACGCCGATCTCCTCGACGCCGCCGATCTGCTGCCGGGAGAGCTGGTGCACACCGTCGACATCGACAACGGCGCACGCCTGGAGACGTACGTCATCGAGGGGGAGCGCGGGTCCGGTGTCATCGGCATCAACGGGGCTGCGGCGCATCTCGTGCACCCCGGAGACCTGGTGATCATCATCAGTTACGCTCAGGTCTCCGACGCCGAGGCCCGGTCGCTGAGGCCGCGGGTCGTGCACGTGGACGCAGGGAACCGGATCGTGGCCCTCGGCGCGGATCCGTCCGAACCGGTGCCGGGCTCGGACCAGGAGCGCAGCCCGCAGGCCGTCTCGGCCTGACCGCCATCCGCATCCGCATCCGCGAGGAGAGAACATGAGCGAGATCGCGATCCGCGACGACCGGGCGGCCGGCCGCCTGGAGGCGTACGCCGGTGACGAAGTCGTCGGCCACATCGAGTACTTCGTCCTCGAAAGCCCGGGTCGCGCGCTCGTCCCGGTCCACACGATCGTGGAGCCCGCCCATGAGGGCAAGGGCATCGCAGGCTCCCTCGCCCGCGAGCTGTATGTCATGTCGGCCCGCGAGGGAGTCCCGGTCGCCCCGCTCTGCCCGTACGTCGTCAAGTGGGCCGCACGCCACCCGGACGAGGCCCCGGCCGCTGACCCCGAGTTGCTGAGCGCGGCGGAGGCATGGCTGGCCGCCCACCCGGGCCGGTTCTGATGGGACCGCTAGGGCCTGCGTCGGAAGTGGCGCCTGCCACGCGACGCCTGGCACGCACTCTCGCCGCACCGGGCGAAAGCCCAAGTACGTCCAGTACGAGGACTTCCGCCCGGCACTCCCCCAGCCTCCGGCCGGGGGCACCCCCAGAGCACGCACCAGACGCCGCCCGGCCCGCGCCCTCCGGGCGAACGACGACACTTCCGACACAGGCCCTGGCCCTGCTGCACACCTCGCCCGTCCACGTCCCCGTCTTCGACGCGCTCCGCGACGAGGACCACCCGGCCCTGGAACTACGGCACTTCGTGTCCGAGGAGCTCCTGGAACGGGCCCGGGCGGAAGGACCGGAGGCCGTGGCCGACGAGGTGCGCGCGATGCTGGACCGGGCCGTCGCCGACGGAGCGGTGGCGGTCCTCTGCACCTGCTCCACCATCGGCGCGGTCGCCGAGGCCGCCCGTCCCGGTGTACCCGTGCTCCGGGTGGACCGTCCGATGGCCGCCGCCGCGGTGGCGGCCGGCCCGCGCGTCGTCGTGCTCGCCACGGTGGAGAGCACCCTCGGCCCGACGGTGGCCCTCGTCGAGGAGGAGGCCGCCCGCGCGGGATCCCCGACCGCCGTACGCACCTTGCTGGCGGCCGACGCCTGGGACCACTTCGCGGCGGGCGACATGGACGCGTACGCCCGCGCAGTCGCGTCCGCCGCCGACAGCGTCACGGACGCCGACGCGATCGTCCTCGCCCAGGCATCGATGACCCCGGCCCAGCACCTCACCACGACCGCCGTACCGGTGCTGTCCAGCCCGCGCCGCGGCCTGGCTGCGGGAGCGGCCGCGGCGGGCATGGTCGGCGCGGGGGGCGGGGCGTAGGCCCACCTGGTCCCTCGTTCGGCCCGCGGCGGGGTGGGTGGGCGGGCGGGGCACGGGTACGCGTGGGAGAAGTCCAGGGCCGACGTACCGACTGGCTGGAGGACGCCATGACGCACCCGTACCCCGACCCCGTGAAGCCGGGCCCCACACCGGGCCCGGGCCCCGACCACCCCCAACCCTTCCCGGAACCGGACCCGGTCCCGTCCCCCAAACCCCATCCGGTCCCGGAACCGTCCCCGTCCCCCCTTCCTCAGCCCCCCGACCCGTCCCCGGCCCCACCCCCGGAGCCCCAGCCGGGCCCGCTGGGCTGAGGACACACAAAAGCCGGCGGGCCGACGTGGACCA
>NZ_JAPWHT010000252.1:0-14952 GCF_027270795.1 Streptomyces sp. ActVer | reverse complement strand
GCCTGGTCCAGGGCCGACTGCAGGGACTCCTTGTAGCCGCCGCTGGTGTACGTGGCGCCGGGCACTGCGTCGATGTCGGCACTGCCCGCCGCGACCGCGGCCTGGTTGAGCTTGGGCACCGCGTCACCGCTGATCTGGCTGCTGCGGCCACCGCTGGGCGACTTCACCGCCTCGGCCTTGGTGATCTTCCCGCTGCTGACGGTGATCCGGACCTGCACGGGGCCGTAGTCGGTCTCGACAGCCGTGCCCGTGAGGGTCTTCGCCTGGGCGGAACCCCCACCGGTGGACCCACCCGTGGATCCGCCGGTGGACCCGCTCGCGTCGGCCGAGCCGCCTCCGCCGCCCGAGCCTCCGCCGGTCGCCGAGGACGAGCCGGCCTTGTCGAGGGCCGACTGCAGGGACTTCTTGTAGCCGCCGCTCGTGTAGGTGGCACCCGAGACCGCGTCGATGTCGGCGCTGCCCGTCTGGATGGCCGCCTGGTTGAGCTTGGGTACCGAGTTGGTGCTGACCTCGGTGCTGCGACCGCCGCTGGGCGCCTCGATGGCGGCGGCCGAGGTGATCTTCCCGCCGCTCATCGTGATACGGACCTGGACGTTGCCGTACTCGGTCTTGACGACGTCGCCGGTGAGGGTCTGGTCACCTCCGCCGCCCGCGGCCTGTACGCCTCCGGAGCCCTGGGGCGCGACCGACTGCTGCCCTTGTGGCGTGCCCTGGGCCGACGCGGCCGCCGGGTCCGAGGAGGGCTTGAGCGTCAGCAGCAGCACGATCCCGGACACCGTGGCGGCACCGGCCAGCACGATTCGTCGCAGGGGGTGGCTCTTCTTCATCGGTGCGGACTCCCGTTCGTCACAGCTCGAAGGACTCGTGGTGGATGCGGCGGGCCGGCACGCCCGCGCCGCGCAGTGCGGTGTACGCGCCCTCGGCGAAGCCGGGAGGCCCGCACAGGAACACGTCGTGCTCGTCGATGTCGGGCAGCTTCCGGCGCAGCGTCTCCGGGTTGATGTCCGGGCGCTCTCCGTCGGGGCTGTTCACCGCGTACATCAGGCGGGCGCCGCGCTCGTCGGCGATCGCCGACAGCTCGTCCCACAGCGCCAGGTCCTGCGTGCTGTTGGCCCGGTACAGCAGGGTGAGGTCGCCGCGCTCGGCGGGCAGCGTCTCGAACAGCGCCCGCATCGGGGTGATCCCCACACCGCCGGCCATCAGCAGCACCTTGCCGCGGCTGCGCCGGGACGCGGTCATCGCGCCGTACGGGCCCTCGGCCCACACCCGCGTGCCCCGCTTCAGCCCCTTCAGTGCGGTGCTGTGGTCGCCGAGCGCCTTGACCGTGATCCTGAGCAGACCGGGCCTGGGCGCCGCCGACAGCGAGTACGGGTGCGAACTGAGCCGCATGCCCGGCGCCAGGAACCGCCAGCGGAAGAACTGCCCGGGCTCGGCACCGATGCGGTGCAGCCGCTTCCCGCTGATCAGCACGGAGACGATGCCGGGCGCCTCCTCGACGACCTCCTCGACCCGCATCCGGTGCCGCAGGTTCAGCCGGATCGGCGTGATCACCCGGTACCAGAGCACCAGCGCGGTCACGGTCCCGTACAGCGCGTACCAGGCCGTCGTGGCGGCCGGCTCGACCGCGAAGTCGTTGCCGGTGGACAGCTGGTGCCAGAACGACAGATACACGGCCGCGTACGTGAGCAGGTGGATGTGGTACCAGGTGTCGTACGGGATCCGCTTGCGCAGTCCGCCGACGGAGATCAGGCCGATGAACAGCAGCACACCCGTGCCGATGGCCGCCTTGCCCATGTCGGGCAGGGTCTTGACCGACTCGATGGTCTGGTCGACGACCCCCGTGTTCGCCTGGAGGGCGTAGCCGTACATCGTCAGCCCGATGTGGGCGAGCGTGAGGCAGAGCATGTAACGGCCGCTCATGGCGTGCCAGCGGGCGACGCGGTCGGAGCCGACCCGGCGTTCCAGCGCCGGCACCCGGGCCATCTGCAGGACCACGAGAGCCATCAGATACCCGGCCAGCAGACCGGTGATCCGGCCCGCGTTCAGGATCCGGCCCTTGTCGTCCGCGATGGACGGGGTGTTGCTCCACCACAGCCAGATCACGCCCGCCGCACCCGCCCACACGGCGATCAGCAACGGGATGGCGGGGGAGCGACGTGGGCGAATGCGGCGCATCGTCTGGCGCCGCGCCGCGCGGCCGCCGGCGATCGTGCTCACGGTTCCTCCGTGGGGGACGCTGGGAAGGGGAGTGGCCCCTTGGCCCAGTGGTACGTCCCGGGACGGCGGAGTGTTCAACGGCCCCCGGAGCAAGCCGTGAACTGCTGCGACTCGCGGTAACCCGAGGTGGCGAGGGTCTCCTCGGCGGACGGCCGCACGAAGTCGGAGGCGGCGGTCAGTAGCGGACGATCGAGGTGGGCCCGTCGTCCGTCCCGATGGCGATGTGCGGCCTGCGCGCCGGATCGGCCCAGGTCAGGATGCGCCGCATCGCGTCGTGGGACACGGAGACACAACCGGCCGTCGCTCCGCTCCCGTTGACGTGCAGGAAGATCCCCGCGCCGCGCCCCCGCACCGGCCGCTCGTAGTTGAAGCCGATGACGAGCGCGTACGCGTACTGCGTCCCGTAGGAGATCAGGTGCTCGGACTCGGCGGCACGGCAGTCGGCCGGGCGTGGCTCGGTCCAGCGGTTGTAGGAGCGGGAAGCGGTGTCCTGGCACCACCAGGAGTCCTGTTTCACCGGGCGGTACTTCGCCCTCGTCCCCTCGGGCGCCGGCTTGATGCCGAAGGCGTACGGCAGGTCGTACAGGCCGGTGGGGGTGGTGTTCGTGCCCTGCTCGCGGGAGCCGCCCTCGACGAGCCCCTTGGCGCCGAAGCGCGCGGGCACGGAACCGGCCTTCACCCAGTGCCCGTCCCGCCGGTTCCACCAGGTGACCGTGCCGGTCGTCGAGGAGGTCCGGGAGGCCTGCGCGGTGATGAGCTGGCTGCCGCCGCCCGTGTCCGCCATCCGCTCGGGCAGCGGCGGCGGACCCTCGGTGTCACCGGCCGTACCGGGGGCACTTGGGGCCAGTACGAAGAGGGACACGGACGCGAGAAGGGCGGCTCCTGGGCGCATGCTCAGACGCTACTGGGAGGCAGGGGCAGCGGCAGCCCGGGTAGGCCATCCAGGCTGGTCTCCACGTGCTCCTTCTTCTCGAAGTACGCGTTCAGCGAGACGTCGTCCTCGCGCGCGAAGCGCTTGGCGTGCAGGTCGCGGTCCTCGTCGTACGACATGAAAGGCACCGCGTAGCCGCAGGTGTCCCGGACGAGTTCGGCCGTCACCACGATGACCGCACGCAGTCCGTGCGGCGTCGGGTCGATGCCCGGGAAGTGCGTGAGGAGTTCCTTGAAGCGCGGGTCGTCGCGGAAGACCGGCTCGCCCCGGCCGTGTACGCGGACGATGTTCGGCGGGCCCTGGAAGGCGCACCACATCAGGGTGATCCGGCCGTTCTCCCGGAGGTGGGCGATCGTCTCGGCGTTGCTTCCGGCGAAGTCCAGGTAGGCGACGGTGAGTTCGTCGAGGACCGCGAACGAACCGGTGAGGCCCTTGGGCGAGAGGTTGACCGTGCCGTCGCCCGACAGGGGCGCGGTAGCGGTGAAGAAGAGGGGCTGCGCCTCGATGAACGTACGCAGGCGGCCGTCTATGCGCTCATAAGTCTTTCCCATGTCTAACGATTATGGGCGCAACTCCTTCGCCTGTCTAAGGAATTGCGCCCATCCGCGTATGGGGGATGGGGGGAGAGGTGCCTGGTCTCCGGGCGGCGCCCGGAGATCCCCGGGGCCCGCGGGCCTGGTGGCCTACGGGCCCCGGAGTCGCCCCGGCCGGCGTGCGGGGCGCCCGTGGGGGACGTCGGTGATTCGGTGACTACTTGTTGAGCGTGCAGGCGGCGAGGGAGTCGAGGCCCTGGGGCTTGGCGGCGGTGCGGCCGATGGCGGTGGCGATGCGGTTGATGGTCGCTACGCGCTTGTCCTTGAGGGGGCCGACGATCGCGTTCTGCGCGAAGTTGGGGCCGCCCTGGCCGACGGTGTCGACGAGGCGCTTGTTGGCCTCGGCGATCTGGGTGTCGAGGAGGGCGAGGTTGCGGTCGACCTCGGCCTTCGCGGAAGCGGGGATCGCGGGGAGGCTCGGCGCGATGGCGGGGCAGTTCACGGTGCCGGCCGCGTTCGTGTTGCCGGTGTTCCCCGTATTCCCGGTGTTGCCTCCCGCCTGCTGGGTGGGGGACGCGCTCGGCGACGCCGCGGCACCGCCTCCGGCCGCCCCGCCCGCGTTCAGCGTGCAGGCGGCGAGGGAGTCGAGGCCCTGGGGCTTGGCGGCGGTGCGGCCGATGGCGGTGGCGATGCGGTTGATGGTCGCTACGCGCTTGTCCTTGAGCGGGCCGACGATCGCGTTCTGCGCGAAGTTCGCACCACCCTGACCGACGGTGTCGACGAGGCGCTTGTTGGCCTCGGCGATCTGGGTGTCGAGCAGAGCCAGGTTGCGGTCGACCTCGGCCTTGGCGGAGGCGGGGATCGCGGGGAGGCTCGGCGCGACGGCGGGGCAGTTCACGGTGCCGGGGGACGCCTTTGTTCTGGCGGCCTGGCTGTTGGTGTTCTTGGACGTTTCCCCGGCCAAGGCCGATCCGGCGATGACCGCTCCGGACAACGCCACCGCGGCCACGCCGCCGATGATCGCCACGCGGCGCTTGTTGTACTTAGGAAGAGCCCTGGACATGCGAGTGCCTCACTTGGGTCAGGAGTGGGTTTACAAACGCGGCGCCGGCGTTCGGGCTGAAGTACGGGAAAGCGGTTTCCAGCGTTCAAACGACGCCGAAATTTCTTTCCGGCACACCCCGAGATTGACGAATCATGCAGAACGCTGCATACTCATGCATGTCAGTGAATGCATTGTGAGGAGAAGCCCGTGACCGAGCGCGTCGTACTCGCCTACTCAGGCGGTCTGGACACCTCCGTCGCCATCGGCTGGATCGCCGAGGAGACGGGCGCCGAGGTCATCGCTGTCGCGGTCGACGTCGGCCAGGGCGGCGAGGACCTGGACGTCATCCGCAAGCGCGCCCTCGCGTGCGGCGCCGTCGAGGCCGAGGTCGCGGACGCGAAGGACGAGTTCGCCGAGGAGTACTGCCTCCCGGCGATCAAGGCCAACGCCCTCTACATGGACCGCTACCCGCTGGTCTCCGCCCTCTCCCGGCCGACGATCGTCAAGCACCTCGTCGCCGCCGCCCACAAGCACGGCGCGGGCATCGTCGCCCACGGCTGCACCGGCAAGGGCAACGACCAGGTGCGGTTCGAGGCCGGCATCCAGGCACTCGGCCCGGACCTCAAGTGCATCGCCCCGGTCCGCGACTACGCGATGACCAGGGACAAGGCGATCGCCTTCTGCGAGGAGAAGGGCCTGCCGATCGCCACCACCAAGAAGTCGCCGTACTCCATCGACCAGAACGTCTTCGGACGCGCCGTCGAGACGGGCTTCCTGGAGGACATCTGGAACGCCCCGATCGAGGACGTCTACGAGTACACGCAGAACCCGGCGCTCCCGCGCGAGCCCGACGAGGTCGTCGTCACCTTCAAGGCGGGCGTCCCGGTCGCCATCGACGGCAGGCCTGTCACCGTCCTCCAGGCCATCCAGCAGCTCAACTCCCGCGCGGGCGCGCAGGGCATCGGCCGGATCGACATGGTCGAGGACCGGCTCGTGGGCATCAAGTCCCGCGAGGTGTACGAGGCTCCCGGCGCGATCGCGCTGATCACGGCCCACCAGGAGCTGGAGAACGTCACCGTCGAGCGTGAACTCGCCCGCTACAAGCGGCAGGTCGAGCAGCGGTGGGGCGAGCTGGTCTACGACGGCCTGTGGTTCTCCCCGCTCAAGCGGGCCCTGGACGGCTTCATCAACGAGGCCAACCAGCATGTCTCCGGGGACATCCGGATGACGCTGCACGGTGGCCGTGCCGTCGTCACCGGGCGGAAGTCCGAGGAGTCGCTGTACGACTTCAACCTCGCGACGTACGACTCGGGCGATACGTTCGACCAGTCCAAGGCGCAGGGGTTCATCGACATCTTCGCGTTGTCTTCGAAGATCGCGGCGAAGAGGGACCTCGCGTAGCGTTTTGCGGAGTCCGGTACGTAGCCCCCTGCGGGTTGTGGTGGGCTGGTCGCGCCCACGCGGCGGAGCCGCATACCGACACAGCCCCGCGCCCCTGAAGGGGCGCGGCCCTGTTGGAAGAGTGGGGAAGCGGTTGTACATCAACAGTCTTGAGGAGCACAGCAAGTGAGCAGCAACAGCGGTGATGTACGGCTCTGGGGTGGGCGGTTCGCCGACGGGCCCGCCGAGGCTCTGGCCAAGCTGTCCGCGTCCGTCCACTTCGACTGGCGGCTGGCGCCGTACGACATCGCCGGATCGCGTGCCCACGCGCGTGTGCTGCACAAGGCGAACCTCCTCACCGACGACGAGCTGGAGCGCATGCTCGCGGGGCTCGACCGGCTGGAGAGCGTCGTCGCGGACGGCTCCTTCGTGGGCACCATCGCCGACGAGGACGTCCACACCGCCCTGGAGCGCGGTCTCCTGGAGCAGCTCGGCCCGGACCTCGGCGGCAAGCTGCGCGCGGGCCGCTCGCGCAACGACCAGGTCGCCACGCTCTTCCGGATGTACCTGCGCGACCACGCCCGGATCATCGGCGGGCTCGTCGCCGACCTCCAGGACGCGCTGATCGGGCTCGCCGAGGCGCACCCGGACGTCGCGATGCCGGGCCGTACGCATCTGCAGCACGCCCAGCCCGTACTGTTCGCCCACCATGTGCTGGCCCACGCCCAGTCCCTGTCCCGGGACGCCGAGCGCCTGCGGCAGTGGGACGAGCGGACGGCCGTGTCGCCGTACGGCTCGGGCGCCCTGGCCGGTTCCTCCCTCGGCCTCGACCCGGAGTCGGTCGCCAAGGACCTCGGCTTCGAGCACGGCAGTGTCGGCAACTCCATCGACGGCACGGCCTCGCGCGACTTCGTCGCCGAGTTCGCCTTCATCACCGCGATGATCGGGGTGAACCTCTCCCGGATTGCCGAGGAGGTCATCATCTGGAACACGAAGGAGTTCTCCTTCGTCACTCTCCACGACGCCTTCTCCACCGGCTCGTCGATCATGCCGCAGAAGAAGAACCCGGACATCGCGGAGCTGGCGCGCGGCAAGTCGGGTCGGCTCATCGGCAACCTCACCGGTCTGATGGCGACGCTCAAGGCGCTGCCCCTCGCGTACAACCGCGACCTCCAGGAGGACAAGGAGCCGGTCTTCGACTCCTGCGACCAGCTGGAGGTTCTGCTGCCCGCCTTCACCGGCATGATGGCGACCCTCACCGTCCACCGCGAGCGCATGGAGGAGCTGGCCCCGGCCGGGTTCTCGCTCGCCACCGACATCGCCGAGTGGCTGGTCAAGCAGGGCGTGCCGTTCCGTGTCGCACACGAGGTCGCGGGGGAGTGCGTGAAGGCCGCGGAGGCCGACGGCATCGAGCTCGACGACCTCACCGACGAGCAGTTCGCGAAGATCTCCGCCCACCTCACGCCCGAGGTCCGGTCCGTCCTGAACGTCCCCGGCGCCCTGGCCTCCCGCAACGGCCGGGGAGGAACCGCCCCGAGCGCGGTCGCGATCCAGCTGACAGAGGTGAAGGCGAACGTGGCGGCCCAGCACGAGTGGGCGACGGCGAAAGAGAAGCGGTAGGACCGGTGCCCCGTCAGGGGCGCGGGGCTGTATCGATTTGCGGCTCCTCCCCCACTCTCGGCTTCGCTCGAGCGGGGGGACCCCCATCGTGGGCGCGACAAGCCACGACGCGCCCGCACCCGCCAAGGCGCGGAACGAGCCGAGCTCTCAGGCGCCCTGCCCTCACCGAAGGTCATCGCGGGTTACGTTGGTCGGACAGCCGTACTGGAGCCGACCGAACGGAGCCCGCGATGCCCTTCGCCCGACTGGCCACAGCAACGACCCCCACCTGCCACATCGGGCTGGGCCTCGCCGCAATCGGCCGCCCCGGCTACATCAACCTCGGCCGAGACCACGACCTCGGCGAAGACCGCAGCGTCGACACGCTCCGCACCCGCACACACGAACTCCTCGACGCCGCCTACGCCCAGGGCGTGCGCTACTTCGACGCCGCCCGCTCGTACGGCCGTTCGGAGGAGTTCCTCGCCGGCTGGCTGAACACGCGGTCCGACATCGGGGACGTCGTCGTCGGCAGCAAGTGGGGCTACACCTATACGGCCGACTGGCGCACCGACGCCGAGGCGCACGAGATCAAGGATCACAGCCTCGCCACGTACGAGAGGCAGCGCGCCGAGAGCGCCGAACTGCTCGGCGACCGGCTCGACCTCTACCAGATCCACTCGGTGACCCCTGACAGCCCGGCCCTCACCGACAAGGAACTGCACGCCAGGCTGGCCGAGGCGGCCGCGCAGGGACTGACCGTCGGGTTCTCCACCAGCGGCCCGGCCCAGGCCGACGCGATCCGCACCGCGCTCGCCGTGACGGTCGACGGTGAGCCGTTGTTCCGTACCGTCCAGGCCACCTACAACGTCCTGGAGACCTCCGCGGGCCCCGCGCTCGCCGAGGCGCACGACGCCGGGCTCACCGTGATCGTCAAGGAGGGCATGGCCAACGGCCGGCTCGCCGACCCGCACGCACCGGACGCCGTACGAGCCATCGCCGAAGAGGCCGGCCTCGGCTCCGACGCGGTCGCCCTGGCGCTCGTCCTGCGGCAGCCCTGGGCGGGCGTCGTCCTCTCCGGCGCGGCCACGGCCGTCCAGCTCTCCTCGAACCTGCACGCCGCCGTGGTCGACCTCGACGACGAGCAGCAGTCCCGGCTCGACGCGCTGGCCGAGGAGCCGGTGGCGTACTGGGTGCGGCGCGGGCAACTGCCCTGGCACTGAGTTTCACAGGCAGACCCGCTGGGCCTACACAGGCGGACCCACGGTGGACCCACTGGTGGTGAGCGTCGCACGCTTCGGGTGAGACATTGATGTCTCATATGGTTTATGGTTGTCTCATGGCCATCGACCGTGACCACGTGCTGCGCAGCGCAGCCGCCCTGCTCACCCGGAAATCCACCGCCACCATGGACGAGGTCGCCAAGGCGGCCGGGATCAGCCGGGCCACGCTGCACCGCCAGTTCGCCGGGCGCGACGCCCTCGTGCGCGCGCTGGAGGATCTCGGCATCCGCGAGTGCGAGGCGGCGCTGGACGCGGCACGGCTCGACGAGGACACCGCCCGGGAGGCCGTACGCCGTCTGGTGGCGGAGATCGAGAGCGCCGCCGGGCTGCTCGCCTTCCTTTACTCCGAGAACCAGCTGTTCGAGGGGGACGAGCGGCACGAGGGCTGGGCCCGGCTCGACGCGCGGATCGCCGCGGTGTTCCGGCGAGGCCAGGAGAGCGGCGAGTTCCGCATCGACCTCACCCCGGCCTGGCTCACCGAAGCCCTCTACGGACTCATCGCCTCCGGGGCGTGGGCCGTGACCGAGGGCCGGGTGGCCGCCAACGACTTCCACCACATGATCGTCGAGCTGTTGCTCGGCGGCGCACTACGGAGAGAGGAATCATGACCAGCACGGTGCGGCCGGCGTTCGCGGCGGAGACGGAGAAGCGTCCGGGCCGCTGGCTCGCGCTCGCCGTCCTCGTCCTCGCCGTGCTGCTGGTGGCCGTCGACGCGACCGTCCTCGGTCTCGCGACCCCCTACATCAGCGAGGACCTCAAGCCCTCCGGTACGCAGCTGTTGTGGATCGGAGACGTCTACTCGTTCGTCATCGCGGGCCTGCTCGTCTCGATGGGCAGCCTCGGTGACCGCATCGGGCGCAAGAAGCTGCTGCTCATCGGCTCGGTCGCGTTCGGTCTCATATCCGTGCTCAACGCCTATGCGAGCACGCCCGAGTTGATGATCGTGGCGCGGGCCCTGCTCGGTGTCGCGGGCGCGACCCTGATGCCCGCCACCCTGGCGCTCATCCGCAACCTCTTCCACGACCCGCGCGAACGCAGCCTCGCCATCGGCATCTGGGGCGCCACCGCCTCGGCCGGCACGGCGGTCGGCCCGGTCGTCGGCGGATTCCTCCTCGAGCACTTCTGGTGGGGCTCTGTCTTCCTGATCAACCTCCCCGTGATGGCGGTCCTCGTCCTCGTCGGCGTGAAGCTGCTCCCCGAGTCCCGCAACCCCGAGCCCGGCCCCTGGGACCTGATGAGCGTCGTGCTGTCGCTCGTCGGCATGGTCGGCATCGTGTACGGGATCAAGGAGGCCGCCTCGCACGGCCCGAACGCCACGGCGGGCGCGGCGGGACTGCTCGGCGCGGTTGCGCTCCACGGCTTCGTACGCCGTCAACTCACGCTGCCCGTCCCGCTGTTGGACATGCGGCTGTTCCGCAACCGCGGCTTCTCCGGGGCCGTGCTCGCCGACCTGCTGACCATCCTCGGCCTGTCCGGACTCGTCTTCTTCCTCTCGCAGTACCTCCAACTCGTGCAGGGCAGAGGCCCGTTGGAGGCAGGCCTTGCCGAACTGCCCGCCGCCCTGGGCGCGGTGGCTGCCGGACTGGTCGCGGGTACGGTCGCACGCCGGTACTCGGTGCGTGCCGTCACCGCCGGCGGGCTCGCCGCGATCGGACTCGCCCTGGGCGCGCTGACCCTGCTCGACGAGTCGACCGGGTATCCGCTCCTCGGCGGTGCCCTGCTGGTCGTCGGCGTGGGCGCGGGTTTCTCCTTCACCGTGACCGCCGACGTGATCCTCTCCAGCGTCCCCAAGGAACAGGCGGGCGCCGCGTCCGCGGTCTCCGAGACGGCGTACGAACTCGGCGCGGCCCTCGGCATCGCCCTGCTCGGCTCGATCGTCACCGGCGTCTACGCCGGGTTCACGGCCCCGCCGGGCACACCCCCCGAGGTGGCCGCCGCGGCCCACGAGTCCCTCGGCGGCGCCGTGGAGGCGTCGACGGCCCTGCCCAACGCCGAGCCCCTGCCCAGCGCCGCCCGCACGGCCTTCGTCGACGGCATCGCCCTGGCGGCGGGCCTGGGCGCGGCGGTACTGCTGGCGGCGTCGGTGGCGGCATGGGTACTGCTGCGGGGCCAGAAGCTGGGGGATGGGGCGGAACACCCGTAGGCACCGCCGTTGTTCCTGTCCGGCTGTGGGCAACCGCGCCCCTTCAGGGGCGCGGGGAACTGCGCGACCAGCCACAACGCGCCCGCAGCAGGCAAACAACCCTCTGGCAGCCCAAACCTGCAGGCAGCGCCCCGCTTTAAGCCCGTTTTCGCCCTCACCTGATGGTCTTGGCCCCGTACCGGACGTCGTCCCACACGGCCGAAGGAGCCACCGACCATGACCCGTCGTATCCGTAACCGAAAGATCCTCGTCGTAGCCGTGCTGGCCGCCGCAGGCCTGGCAGGCGGCGGCGTCGCCCTCGCCGCCGACAGCGACGAGGCCCCCCGCGAAAAGGTCCGCTTCGCCGTCGAGGAAGGCACGGCCGAGGAGGGAACGGCCGACAGCGGAACCCGCACCTGGACCCGCGAGGACTGCCCCGAGAAGGACGGTACCGGCGGCACCTCCTCCGGGGATCCGAGCAACCCCGCGGCCGCGCTGTGACCACCGCCGACCCACGTGGCGACACCACGGACGGGAAGCTCCTCGAAGAGGCGCTCTTCGAGGTCAAGCGGGTGATCGTGGGCCAGGACCGCATGGTGGAGCGGATGTTCACCGCGGTCCTGGCCCGGGGCCACTGCCTGCTCCAGGGCGTCCCGGGCGTCGCCAAGACACTCGCCGCGAAGACCCTCGCGCAGGTGGCCGGCGGACGCTTCGCCCGGCTGCAGTTCACCCCCGACCTCGTCCCGTCCGACATCACCGGCACCCGGATCTACCGTCCGTCCCAGGAGGCGTTCAGCGTCGAACCCGGCCCGGTCGTCGCCAACTTCGTCCTCGCCGACGAGATCAACCGAGCCCCCGCCAAGGTTCAGTCCGCGCTCCTCGAAGTGATGGGCGAGCACCAGGTGTCCATCGGCGGCACCACCATCCCCGTCCCCCAGCCGTTCCTCGTACTCGCCACCCAGAACCCCATCGAGTCCGAGGGCGTCTACCAGCTCCCCGAAGCCCAGCGCGACCGCTTCCTGCTCAAGGTCGACGTCGCCGTCCCCAGCGAGTCCGAGGAACTCGCGATCCTCTACCGCATGAGCGTCGACCCGCCCCGGGCGCGCCCCGTCCTCACCCCCGAGCGGCTCATCGCGCTCCAGCGCACCGCCGAAGAGGTGTTCGTGCACCACGCGGTCGCCGAGTACGCCGTACGACTGGTCGTCTCGACCCGTGAACTCGCGGGCCCCGGCAGCCGGTTGGCGCACGGCGCCGGCCCGCGCGCCACGCTGGGCCTGGTCGCCGCCGCCCGCGCGCTCGCCCTGCTGCGCGGCCGTGGTTACGTCCTCCCCGAGGACGTGCACGACCTGGCCCACGAGGTCGTCGCCCACCGGCTCGTGCTGTCCTTCGACGCGCTCGCCGACGGCATCTCCGGCGCCGAGATCGTCGACGAGGTACTGGCCGCCGTGGAGCAACCGCGCATCACCCCGCGCCAGGCCGCCACCCGCCCCGAGGGACGGGCAGACGGACGAACAGAAGGACATGCAGAGGGGCACACCGAGGGGCACACCGAGGGGGGAACGGAGGGGGGAACGGAGGGCGAAGCGGCATGAGCGGCACCCCGACCCTCAGCGGACTCACCCCCGAGCAGGCCCTGAAACACCTGGAGTTGCTCTTCACCCGCCGCCCCGACGGACTCCTCCAGGGCGACCACCCCGGTCTCGTACCGGGACCGGGTACCGAGGTGTCCGAGACCCGGCCGTACGTCATCGGCGACGACGTACGCCGGATGGACTGGAACGCCACCGCACGCACCACCGTCCCGCACGTCCGGCTCACCCTCGCCGACCGTGAACTGACCACCTGGATCGTGCTCGACGCGTCCGCGAGCATGGACTTCGGCACGGCACGGATGGAGAAACGCGACCTGGCAGTCGGTGCGGCGGCGGCCGTCGCCTTCCTCACCGAACGGGCCGGGAACCGGCTCGGCGCGCAGATCACCGGCCCGGCCGGCATCCACCGGATCCCGCCCCGCACCGGGCGCCACCACCTCCTCACGATCCTGCGGGCCGCCCTGGACCGGCCCCGGGTGGCGGCGGGCACGGCCCAGGACGCCCGGCACTCCCTGGCCGACGCCCTGCGCTCGCTGCGCACACTCCCGGGCAGCGGTCTGGTCGCCGTCGTCTCCGACTTCCTGGAGACCGGCTGGGAGCAACCCCTCCGAACGATCGCCCACCGCCACCAGATCCTCGCCGTCGAGACCGTCGACCCGCGTGAACTGGAGCTGCCCGCGGTCGGGTTGCTCAACGTCGTCGATCCCGAGACCGGTGCCAGGCGTGAAATCCCCACCCACTCGCGGAAGCTGCGTGAGCGGTACGCCGAAGCGGCCCTGGAACAAAGGGCGTTGATCAAGGCATCCATCCGCCGGGCGGGCGCGGCCCACCTCCGGCTGCGTACGGACCGAGACTGGGTGCGCGACGTCGTACGCCATGTCGAGGAGCAGCGACGCCGGTCGGGAGGCGGTGCCGCGTGAACCCGCCCGTCGCCCCGGTGTCCGCCGCCCCGATGCCCGTACCCCCGGTATCCGTACCCCCGGATCCCCTGGAGGGGGCCATGAGTCCGCTGGAGGCGCCGTGAGTCTTCACTCGCCCGGCTGGCTGCTGCTCCTCGTGCCGCTCGCCCTGCTGATCGGCGCCTATCTGCTGGTACAGCGCAGGCGCGGCCGGTACGCGGTCCGGTTCACCAACCTGGAACTGCTGGACAAGGTCGCGCCCCGGCGGCCCGGCTGGCGCCGCCATGTCCCCGCGGCCGCCTTCTGCGGCACGCTCGCGCTGCTCGTCGTGGGCTTCGCCCGGCCGACCACGGAGGTGCAGGTGCCGCGTGAGCGAGCCACGATCGTGGTGGCCTTCGACGTGTCGGCGTCCATGGAGGCCACCGACGTCGAGCCGACCCGCTTCGAGGCAGCCCAGCGTGCCGCGCTCGCCTTCGTCGACCGGCTGCCCGAGCGCTTCAACGCGGGACTCGTACCGTTCAGCGGCTCCGCCACGGTCGCGGTCCCGCCGACCACCGACCACGGAGCCCTGCGCTCGGCCATCGAACGGCTCACCACCGGCGAGGGCACGGCGGTCGGCGAGGCCGTCGTGGCCGCCCGTGACGCCGTCCGCATGCTCGACCGGGAGGCCGAGACCAAGCCGCCGCCCGCGCACATCGTGCTGCTGTCCGACGGCTCCAACACCACGGGCCGGTCCGTCGAGTCGGCGGCCCGGGAGGCGGCCGGCGACAAAATCCCGGTCTCGACCATCGCGTACGGCACGGAAAGCGGGACCATTGACCTGCCGTCCGGCGACACGGTGAGCGTCCCGGTCGACGGCCCAGCCCTGCGGGAGCTCGCCTCCAGCACCGGCGGCGACTTCCACGAGGCCGCGACGGGCGAAGAACTCCAGGAGGTGTACGAGGACATCGGCAGTTCGGTGGGGCATCGCACCGAGGAACGCGAGATCTGGCAGTGGTTCGTCGCGGCCGGTCTCCTCACGGCCCTCGCCACCGCGGCCACCTCACTGCTCTGGTTCTCCCGACTTCCCTGATCCGCAACCCCTCCGGCTCCCGGCGCCACGCTCAAGGCTTCCGGCTTCCGGCATCCGGCACCACCGGGTTCCGCGCCCGGGCCCCTCGGGGCCAGGGTTCCGCGACCAAGGAGGAACGACCGTGTCGTACGACCGATTCCAGGGCCACCCGGACCCACCGAGCCACCCGGGCCCACCGCGCGACGCGGGCCTCCCCGAACAACCTGTTCTTCCGGACCGGCCCGTTCTTCCCGACCGGCCGGGTCTTCCGGGCGGCACCGGCCTCCCGGCCGCGCGGGG
>NZ_JAPWHT010000251.1:0-14963 GCF_027270795.1 Streptomyces sp. ActVer | reverse complement strand
AGGGGCGCGGGGAACTGCGCGACCAGCCACGTCCGGCCCGCAGCCAAAATACGACCCTCCCTGCGGGGCGCCCTGCGAAGGGCGCCCCGCAGGAGCGCTCAGCCGGACGCTCAGCCGAAGGCAAGCCCGGCCGCAACCCGCGCACACCCCCAAGCCACCGTCACCCCCGCCCCACCATGCCCATAGTTGTGCACCAACACCCCACCCCCACCCCGAACTTCCCGCTCAAGCCGCACCACCGGCCGCGACGGCCGCAACCCGACCCGATGACCCAACACCCGCGCCCGCGCCACCGCGGGCCGAAACCGCGCACACCGCTCCACAATCTGCGCGGCCACCGCCGGATCAGGCGTCAGCGACCACTCGTCCTCTTCGGTCGTCCCACCCAGAACCAACCGGTCGGGCTGCGGAAACAGATAGGTGGTCGTCCCGGCGACGGCATCCGTCGAGACGAGCCAGCTACGCACACCGGGGTTCTCCACGATCACGAGCTGCCCCCGCACGGGCCGAACCGCAGGATCCGAAACGAGCTCCCGGGCGCCCAGCCCCGTGCAGTTGACGACCACCGGCGCCGCCGCCTCCGCCTCGGCGAGATCCGTCACGGTACGCACCTCGACCGTCCCGCCCGCCCGCAGGAACCGCTCGCGCAGCCACCGCAGCTGCACCGGCATGTCGATCAACGGCAGCCGGGCCCACAGCCCGGTTCCCGCGTACTCCTCGGGCGTCGACGCCCGAAGCCCCGGCAGCCGAGCGGCGGCCCACGGCCCCTGCTCGTCCAGCCGCGCCCCACCCAGTACGCCCTCGACCATGCGTACGCCCGTCTCGTCGGGCCGCGCCGCCAACTCCTCGTACACGGAAAGTGACTCCAGGGCCCAAGCGCGGGCGAGTTCAAGGGGCTCGACGCTGTAAGGCCACCACAGCGCGCCCGCAACCGCCGAGGTGGTTCCCTCGGCGGGCTCCCGCGTCCAGACCCGCACCCGCCTGCCGCTCTCGGCCAGAACGACGGCCGTCGTCAGCCCTATGACCCCGCTGCCGACCACTATCACGTCACCGCTTCGATCCCTCGTCACGCGGGGACGGTAGCGGAATGTGTCATGCCGTGCTCAGACAGCGCTCACTCTGGGGATACTCACAGCATGTCTGCCGAGTACGCGACCTTCGGCCTGGCACCGGCGATGCGTGCCGGTGGAGTCCTTGCCAACGGTGACTACCAAGCGCACCGGGATTTCCTCGACTTCATCGTCGACGGCCGCCCGCTGCTGTACCAGCTCTCCGACCTCGACGCCGTGTCCCCCCTCGCCTCCGACGTACCGCCCGCGATCTTCACCGCACAGGTACGCAGTCTCCTCCTGGAAGCCGACGCCCCGCTGGAGGGCGGCCGGTACGTCATCTACGGCTGCCCCGAGTGCGAGGACCTCGGGTGCGGCGCCGTGACCGCCGCGATCGAACGGCACGGCGACGACTACGTATGGCGCGACTTCGCCTGGCAGACCGACGAGCACGCGGATCTGGAGCGGAACGGCTATCACGGCATCGGCCCGTTCCTCTTCCAGGGCGAGGAGTACCGCGCCGCCCTGGGCTCGCTGCTCACCGGCACCGCGGGCGAGCGCCGCAGGGTCCTGCTCATCGGCGCCAGGGCCGCCGTCCTGGCCAAACTCGCCGCCGCCCTGCGCATCATCGGCATCGGTGCCGAGACCGCCCAGGACGCCACCGCCATCTCCGCCGACGAACTGCGCACGTACGGGGCCGTCGCCTTCGGCCGCGCGGTCACCGAGCAGGAACGTGCCGCCGTACGGCAGTCCTTCGAGCACGCGGGCGTCGATGTCGCGTACGTCGAGGGCCTGGCCCCGATCGTCCCGCTCCTGGTCGCCCAGATAGAGAACGCCCTTGACCGCAGCCCCCAGGAACAGCGCCGTCTGACCCGGCTGGTCGCCGCCGACGGCGAGGCGGGCGTCGAGGTCACCTCCACCTGCCGGGTCCAGCTGACGGCCTACCGCCTCGACCGCCTCTACCGCACGCACATGTACGAGGTCTTCGACGGCGTCCTGGAAGCGGGCCGCCACCGGCTCGCCCTGGACACGAAGGCCACGAAGGGAGAGTCGTTCATCGTGGCCCGGACATCGGGAGGCGTGCTGGTGGAGGCGATGGTGCGCTGAGCTCCCGGGGCGCGCCGGGATCCTCCGACGGCCGTGCGCAGGGAGCCCGGCATCGGCGCGCCTGGAGCCCCCGACATCGGCGCGAGGGCGCCCGCGATGTCGCCGCGCCAGGACCGGGGCGACGGCGTACCGGCGCCGGAGCGTCGGCGTGCGCGAAAACCGAGGGCGGGCGCGCGTGGCCGGGCGATTAGGATCGCCCTCTGATGACTGCCACCCTCGTCGCCAAGAACCTCGCCGCCGGCCACGGCGACCGCTCGCTCTTCTCCGGGCTCGACCTCGTCGTCGCGCCCGGCGACGTGATCGGTCTCGTCGGTGCCAACGGAGCGGGCAAGTCCACCCTGCTGCGGATGCTCGCCGGGCTGCTCACACCCGAGGAGGGCGAGCTGCGGCTCTCCCCGCCGGCCGCGACCGTCGGCCATCTTCCGCAGGAGCCGGAGCGCAGGACAGGCGAGACCGTCCGGGACTTCCTGGCGCGCCGCACGGGCGTCACCGAGGCCCAGCGACTGATGGACGAGGCCACGCAGGCGCTCGTCGACGGGGCACCGGGCTCGGACGACGCGTACTCGACCAGCCTGGAGCGCTGGCTCGACCTCGGCGGCGCCGACCTCGACGAGCGGGCCGAGGAGGTCGCCGACTCGCTCGGCCTCGCCGTCGGCCTGGACCACCCGATGACAGCCCTCTCCGGCGGCCAGGCCGCCCGCGCCGGACTCGCCTCCCTCCTCCTGTCACGCTACGACGTGTTCCTGCTCGACGAGCCGACCAACGACCTCGACCTGGACGGCCTGGAGCGCCTCGAACGCTTCGTCTCCGGCCTGCGCGCGGGCACGGTCGTCGTCAGCCACGACCGCGAGTTCCTCACCCGCACGGTCACCAAGGTCCTCGAACTCGACCTCGTCCAGCAGCAGATCAAGCTGTACGGCGGCGGCTACGAGGCCTACCTGGAGGAGCGGGACGTCGCCCGCAGGCACGCCCGCGACGACTTCGAGGAGTACGCCGACAAGCGGACCGCGCTCGAAGGGCGGGCCCAGATGCAGCGCTCCTGGATGGACAAGGGCGTCAAGAACGCCCGGCGCAAGGCGAACAACGACAACGACAAGATCGGCCGCAAGTTCCGCAGCGAGGCCAGCGAGAAGCAGGCCGCGAAGGCCCGGCAGACCCAGCGCATGATCGAGCGGCTCGACGTGGTGGAGGAGCCGCGCAAGGAGTGGGAACTGCGGATGGAGATCGCGGCCGCCCCGCGGTCCGGCGCCGTGGTCGCCACCCTGCGGGACGCCGAGGTCCGGCGGGGCGACTTCAACTTCGGCCCGGCCACACTCCAGATCGACTGGGCGGACCGGGTCGCCGTCACCGGCGCGAACGGCGCGGGCAAGTCGACCCTGCTCGGAGCCCTGCTCGGCCGGGTGCCCCTGGACTCAGGCCACGCCACCCTCGGATCGGGCGTGATCGTCGGTGAGGTCGACCAGGCCCGCAAGCTGTTCCACGGTCCGGAGGCCCTGATCGACGCGTTCTCCGCGGCCGTCCCCGACACCGAGCCCGCCGAACTCCGCACCCTGCTGGCCAAGTTCGGTCTCAAGGCTGAGCACGTCCTGCGCCCGGCCGCCACGCTCTCCCCGGGCGAGCGCACCCGCTCCGCCCTCGCCCTCCTCCAGGGCCGAGGCGTCAACCTCCTCGTTCTGGACGAGCCGACGAACCACCTCGACCTGCCGGCCATCGAGCAACTGGAGTCGGCCCTCGACTCGTACGAGGGCACGCTGCTCCTGGTAACCCACGACCGCCGCATGCTGGACGCGGTCCACACGACCCGCCGCCTGGAGGTGGCGGCGGGCAAGGTGACGGAACGCTAGCGGGGGCCGCGCAGGCGCGCCCCGAAAGGGGCGCGGGGCCGTATCGATATGCGGCTCCGCCGCGTGGGCGCGCCCAGCCCCCACTCACCCGCAGTCGGAACTCAACGCTTCCCCTTCTTGGAATCACCGAGCCCGGCCCGCCGCAAGGCATCCGCCATCGCACTGTTGGCAGGCGGCGGGGCCTGCCGTGAACCCCCGCCCGAGCGCCCCTGCCCCTGCCGCTGCTGCCCCCGCTGCTGAGGCGGCCGCCCACCCCGCTGAGGCCGGTCCTGCCGCCCCTCGCCGGAGGCCACCGCCTCGTCGTCCAGCCGCAGCGTCAGCGAGATCCGCTTGCGCGGGATGTCGACCTCAAGCACCTTCACCTTGACGATGTCACCGGACTTCACCACGTCCCGCGGGTCCTTGACGAAGGTCTTGGACATCGCGGAGACGTGCACCAGACCGTCCTGGTGGACGCCGACGTCCACGAAGGCACCGAAGGCGGCGACGTTCGTCACGACACCTTCGAGGACCATCCCGGGGGCCAGGTCGGAGATCTTCTCCACGCCGTCCTTGAAGGTGGCCGTCTTGAAGGCGGGGCGAGGGTCGCGCCCCGGCTTCTCCAGCTCCTTCAGGATGTCGGTCACGGTCGGCAGACCGAACGTCTCGTCCACGAAGTCGTCCGGCCTCAGCGACCGCAGCACACTCGTGTTCCCGACCAGCGAGGCGACCTCGCTGCCCGCCGTCTTCACCATCCGCCGCACCACGGGATACGCCTCGGGGTGCACGCTCGACGCGTCCAGCGGGTCGTCACCGCCGCGGATCCGCAGGAAGCCCGCACACTGCTCGTACGCCTTGGGGCCGAGCCGAGCCACGCTCTTCAGCGCCGTACGCGAGGTGAAGGGGCCGTTCGAGTCGCGGTGCGCCACGATGTTCTCGGCGAGTCCGGAGGTGATGCCGGAGACCCGGGAGAGCAGCGGGGCCGAGGCCGTGTTCACGTCCACGCCCACGCCGTTCACACAGTCCTCCACGACCGCGTCGAGGGAGCGGGAGAGCTTCACCTCGGACAGGTCGTGCTGGTACTGGCCGACACCGATCGACTTCGGGTCGATCTTCACCAGCTCGGCGAGCGGGTCCTGCAGGCGGCGGGCGATGGAGACGGCGCCGCGCAGCGACACGTCCATGCCGGGCAGCTCCGCCGAGGCGAACGCCGACGCCGAGTACACGGACGCGCCCGCCTCGGACACCATCACCTTCGTGAGGTTCAACTCCGGGTGCTTGGCGATGAGTTCACCGGCGAGCTTGTCGGTCTCGCGGGACGCCGTGCCGTTGCCGATGGAGATCAGCTCGACCGCGTGCTCCTTGGAGAGGCGGGCGAGCTTGGCGATGGCCTCGTCCCACTTGTTCGCCGGGACGTGCGGGTGGATGACGTCCGTGGCGACGACCTTGCCGGTCGCGTCGACCACGGCCACCTTCACACCCGTACGGAAACCCGGGTCGAGGCCCAGCGTGGAGCGCGTGCCCGCCGGGGCGGCGAGCAGCAGGTCGCGGAGGTTCGCCGCGAAGACGTTGACCGCCTCGTCCTCGGCGGCCGTCCGCAACCGCATCCGCATGTCGATGCCGAGGTGCACGAGCAGCCGGGTGCGCCAAGCCCAACGGACCGTGTCCGTCAGCCACTTGTCGGCGGGGCGTCCGCGCTCGGCGATCCCGAAACGGTGGGCGACGATCCCCTCGTACGAGGACGGGCCGGGCTGTTCGGAGGGCTCCTCGGGCTCCAGGACGAGGTCCAGGACCTCCTCCTTCTCGCCGCGCAGCATGGCGAGGATCCGGTGCGAGGGCAGGTCGGTGAACGGCTCGGCGAAGTCGAAGTAGTCGGCGAACTTGGCGCCCGCCTCCTCCTTGCCGTCCTTCACCTTGGCGGCCAGCCGGCCCCGCACCCACATCCGCTCGCGCAGCTCGCCGATCAGGTCGGCGTCCTCCGAGAACCGCTCGGTGAGGATCGCACGGGCGCCGTCCAGGGCGGCCTGTGGGTCGGCGACGCCCTTGTCGGCGTCCACGAAGGCCGTGGCCGCGGCGATCGGGTCGACGGACGGGTCGCCGAGCAGCCCCTCGGCCAGCGGCTCCAGGCCCGCCTCACGGGCGATCTGCGCCTTCGTGCGCCGCTTCGGCTTGAACGGCAGGTAGATGTCCTCCAGGCGCGCCTTGGTCTCGGCGCCGCGGATCTGCGCCGCCAGCTCGTCGGTGAGCTTGCCCTGCTCGCGCACCGAGTCGAGGATCGCCGTGCGCCGCTCCTCCAGCTCCCGCAGATAGCGCAGCCGCTCCTCGAGCGTGCGCAACTGCGCGTCGTCGAGCATCTCGGTCGCTTCCTTGCGGTAGCGGGCGATGAAGGGCACCGTCGACCCGCCGTCGAGCAAGTCGACGGCGGCCTTGACCTGCCGCTCCCGTACGCCGAGTTCCTCGGCGATCCTGCCTTCGATGGACCCTACGAGGGGTGTCGTCACGATCCCGTACCGCCTTCTTGACTGGGGTTGCGCGGCAATTGTGGCAGGTGGCACCGACAACGGGGGATCAGGGCGGCGAACAGGGCCCCGGCGCGGCAACGGAACACGCGGGGAGCCGGACACGCCCGTGGCGTGTCCGGCTCCGGTGGCGGTCCGCGGTCAGGCCCTGCGGGCCCGCCCGCCGCGCCGCGTCGACTGGGAGGCGCCGCCGAACAGCCGGGCCAGGGCCCGGAACGGCAGTGTCACAACCGTGGCGATGGCCCCACCGATCTGTCGCAGCACGTCTGCGATGGCACGGAACACGTGATTCCCCTTTCCTCACCCGGCCGGTACGGCCGGGTGAGGACCGAGTACCTCGTCACGGCGTTCCGAATCCCGGCCGGGCGAGCGCCACCCGGAAGCCACGCGCGCGTGCCCCACGATGGGCCCTCCGCCGCGGCCCGCCGTGCTCAGCTCTTGCCGATCATGCCCTCCGGGAACGCCCCCGCGGCCATCGCCGCCATGAGCAGCCCCGTGGCCAGCTCGGTGAGGCGCTCGACGCCCGGGGCGCCCAAGTGCTCGTACGGAGCCGCGTCGAGGCGGTCCGTCCGCGCCTCGATCTCCTTGCGCAGGGCGACGCCCGCGTCCGTCAACTCGCCCTCGGCGTTCAGCAGTCCGCGCTCCCTGAGCCGGTCCACCGCCGCGTCCCAGTCCTCGCGGGCCCAGCCGCGCGTGGCGAGGACCCACCTCGGGGCCATCCCCTTGCCGGTCGCGGTGTGGCTCACCAGCGCCTCCAGGGGGTCGAGTGCCGCGTCGAGCAGCGCCGCGAGGTGCCCGTCGCCGCGGTGCTCGCGCAGCAGCGTGGCCGCGTGCCACAGCGCGAGGTGCGGCTCGTCGGGGACCGGCAGATCGGCGTGCGCGGCGTACAGGGGGCGGGCGGTACGGGTGCACGCCTCGGCCGCGCGCAGCGCGAGGTCCGCCGCCTCCGCGACCTCCTTGGACGAGAGCATCTCGTCCCCGAGCAGCCGGCGCAGCGTCGCGTCCACGGCACGCGCGCGTGCCGCGAGCACCACCTCCGGAGAGGCGGTCCGCCACACCTCGGGCACGTGCCGCGCGACCAGGTCGTGGCGGAAGTTGTAGAACGTCGCCGTCACCGTGCCCGCGCCCACCGGCCCCATGGCCGCGGCACGCACCGCGAAGTACGCGGCCCTGGGGTCCGTGACACCGACCCCGGCCAGCTGCTCCGCGAGATCGGGCGAGAAGTAGTGGGTCGAGTGCAGGGGATTGAGGACGTTGTGACATCGGCGTCCGGCACGCTCCGGCAGGGCTGTGGTCATGCCATGCACGTTACCGACTGGTTGGTACGTACGGAATGGCGGGGCGACGACCGGGTCGGTCGTCCAGCTCTCCACCCGGGCCCGATGGCAGGAAAGGTGGGATGTTCGTCATTGCGGCCATCCCGTCGCCCGCGAAGAATCGACCCCATGGCGTACCGAACCGTCCT
The DNA here is from genome assembly GCF_027270795.1 of Streptomyces sp. ActVer. Classification (NCBI taxonomy): domain Bacteria; kingdom Bacillati; phylum Actinomycetota; class Actinomycetes; order Kitasatosporales; family Streptomycetaceae; genus Streptomyces; species Streptomyces sp. ActVer. The sequence goes on along the minus strand of NZ_JAPWHT010000251.1, from coordinate 7,000 downwards.
CGTCGTGCTCTTCGACGGCGTCCAGAGCCTGGACGTCACGGGCCCCGTCGAGGTCTTCACCGGCGCGGGCACCCACACCGGCGAGCCCGGAGAGGCGTACCGCATCCGCACCGCCTCCCTGGACGGCGCTCCCGTACGCACCTCCAGCGGCCTGACCCTCGTCCCGGACCACGCCCTGGCCGAGGCTCCGGCGCCGCACACCCTGCTCGTTCCGGGAGGCCGGGGTACGCGCGGTCCCGATCCACGCGTGATCGACTGGCTGCGCGAGCACGGCCCGCGCGCCGACCGCCTGGTCTCCGTCTGCACCGGCGCGATCCTGCTCGCCGAGGCGGGCCTCCTGGACGGCCGCCGCGTGGCGACCCACTGGGCGTACTGCGACCGGCTCGCCCGCGACCACCCGGCCATCGAGGTCGACCCGGACCCCATCTACGTACGCGACGGCCATGTGGCCACCTCGGCCGGTGTCACCGCCGGGATCGACCTCGCCCTCGCGCTGGTCGAGGAGGACCTGGGCCGGGATGCCGCGCTCAGTGTCGCCCGGTACCTCGTCGTCTTCCTCCGGCGCCCGGGGAACCAGGCCCAGTTCAGCGCCCAGCTCTCCGCGCAGACGGCCTGCCGCGAACCGCTCCGCGAGGTCCAGCACTGGATCACCGAGCACCCCGGTGACGACCTGTGCGTCGAGTCGCTCGCGGCCCGCGCCCGCCTGTCGCCCCGCCACTTCGCCCGCGCCTTCCAGTCCGAGACGGGCATGACCCCCGGCCGCTACGTCGACACCGTCCGTCTCGAACACGCCCGCCGCCTCCTGGAGGACACCACGGACGGAGTGGAACGGATCGCCAGGGCAAGCGGCTACGGCACACCGGAGGCGATGCGCCGAGCCTTCATCAGAACCCTGGGCTCGGCTCCTGCGGAGTACCGCCGCCGTTTCCGACCGGCGCCGACCTCCTGATGCCGCGTTGGCCCACAACCGCCCCGTTCAGGGGCGCGGGGAACTGCGCGACCGGCCCACGACAACCCGCAGATCACCCACAAACGCCCGCCCCCCAACGGAAAGGCGCCCATGCAAATCGCCATCGTCCTCTTCGACCGCTTCACCGCCCTCGACGCAGTCGGCCCCTACGAAACCCTCGGCCGCCTCCCAGGCTCGGAAACGGTCTTCGTCGCCGAGCGATCGGGACCCATCCGCACGGACACCGGCAACCTGGCCATCACCGCCGACAAGACCCTCGCCGAGGTCCCGACACCGGACATCGTCGTGGTCCCCGGCGGCCCCGGCCAGACCCCGCAGATGGACAACGAGGTGCTCCTCGACTGGCTGCGCGCGGCGGACGCCACGAGCACCTGGACGACATCCGTGTGCACCGGCTCGCTGCTGCTCGCGGCGGCGGGGCTCCTGGAGGGCCGCCGCGCGACCTCCCACTGGCTGGCCCTCGACCACCTGAAGCACTTCGGCGCCGAGCCGACCGGAGAGCGGGTCGTGACCGACGGCAAGTACGTGACGGCGGCCGGGGTTTCGTCCGGCATCGACATGGGGCTCACACTGCTCGGCAGGATCGCGGGCGACGAACAGGCCCAGGCGGTACAGCTGTTGACGGAGTACGACCCGCAGCCGCCCTACGACGCGGGCTCACCGCAGAAGGCCCCGGCCCACCTCGTCGAGCGGTTCCGTTCGGACAGCCGGTTCAACGTGGCGTAGACGTAGACGTGGGCCCAGCCGCGGGCGTGGTCCAGGTGAAGTCGGGCCGTCGGCGCTCCAGGAAGGCGGCGACCCCCTCCGCGGTGTCGCCGCCGTCGCGCGCCTGCAGCGCCCAGTAGTCGTCCCGGTCCGTACGCCCGTCGGCGAACTCCTTCGCCGCGGCCTGCGTCAACTGCGAACGCGAGACGAGGATCCGGCTGAACTCCGCGACCCGCTTGCCGAGTTCGCCGCCCGGCAGGACTTCGTCCACCAGGCCGGTGCGCAGCGCACGCTCAGCGTCGACCAACTCACCCGAGAACAACAGGAACTTGGCGGTGGCGGGCCCCACGAGGGACACCAACCGCCGGGTGGAGGAGGCCGCGTAGACGATCCCCAGCTTCGCCGGAGTGATCCCGAACGACGCCTCCTCGTCCGCGAACCGCAGATCGCACGCCGCCGCGAGCTGACACCCACCGCCCACGCAGTAGCCGCGTACTGCGGCGAGCGTCGGCTTGGCGAAAGCGGCGAGCGCCTCCTCGGCACGTACGGCCAGTCCCTGCGCCTCGCCCGACGAACCCCGCAGCGAGGAGATGTCAGCCCCGGCACAGAACGTCCCGCCCTCACCCGTCAGCACGAGCACGCGTACGGCCCGGTCGGCGGCCAGTGTGTCGAGCAGGGGCGGCAGCGCCCGCCACATGTCCGCCGTCATGGCATTGCGCTTCGCCGGATGGTGGATGACGACGGTGGCGACCCCGTCGGCGACGCTGTGCAGCAGCTGCGACTCCATACGCCGGATGCTATCCGCCCTCGTCGAACGCACGATCAAGCAGACCTCGGGCTCGTGACGACCGGATGTGGCGCACGGCACGTCGAGGTCGCGTCCCGGTGCTAACCCGTACAACCCGAAGAGTTCCGGATTCGGCACAAGACGGACAGGGTCGGTCCCGCAGGTGACGGTGTCATGCATCGGTGATCAGGAATCGCCGATACTCGCTGACTTCTGTTCAGTTATCCGGTACGGACCAGCGCGTTACCAACACTCGACGTGTGGTGACAATCGAGCGCAAGGGCGGCGACCGGACGATGGACGACCAGGGGCGGGGGTCCGGCCCACGCCCTGAAGGCGGCGGGGAGATGCCTCCCGACGTCAGACCGCCGGGCCCGTTGCCGTACGAGGGGGTGTGGCGCTTCACCGCTCCCGCCGTCGACGCCTCGGTACCGCAGGCGCGGCACGCCGTCCGCGACCTGCTGGCCCGCCAGGGCGTACCCGTCTCGGACGAGCTGATCCAGGGGCTCCTGCTGATCGTCTCGGAGCTGGTCACCAACGCGGTCCGGCACGCGGCACTGCTCTCCCCGATGCTCGCCGTGGAGATCGCCGTCGGCGCCGAGTGGGTGCGCGTCTCGGTCGAGGACAACCACCCCTACCGCCCGACCGCCCTGGAGGCCGACCACGGCCAGACCGGCGGCCGCGGCCTCCTCCTGGTCCGCGAGGTCACAAGAGAAGCAGGCGGAGTCTGCGACGTGGAACACACGGCGACGGGGGGCAAGGTGATCTGGTCGGCGCTCCCGCTCACCCCCGCGCGAGCGCTCTGAGAGGGCACGGGGACGGTGTGCCGCGCCCCTTCAGGGGCGCGGGGCTGTGACCATGTGCGGCTCCGCCGCGTGGGCGCGACCAGCCACAACGGCCCCGCAACTCACAATCCCGCGGTCACCAACCCGCAGCAGCCCCGGTCAACTCCCGAATCGCCGGCCGAGCCGAATCCAGCACAGTCATGAACCACGCGGAGAACGGATCCGCCGCATGCCGCTCCACAAGCTCCCCCGCGGTCACGAACGCCGTGGACCCCACCTCCTCCGGATCCGGCCGCACAACGGACTGCACCATCCCCACGAACAGGTGATTGAACTCCTGCTCCACCAGCCCCGACTTCGGATCGGGGTGGTTGTACCGCACTGTCCCCGCCTCGGCGAGCAGCGACGGCGAGACCCCCAGCTCCTCGTACGTCCGCCGCGCGGCCGCCGCGAAGGGCGCCTCGCCGGGGTACGGGTGACCGCAGCACGTGTTGGACCAGACACCGGGGGAGTGGTACTTGCCGAGAGCCCGCTGCTGGAGCAGCAGCCGCCCCCGCTCGTCGAAGAGGAAGACGGAGAACGCCCGGTGCAGCTGCCCGGGCGGCTGATGGGCCGTGAGCTTCTCCGCCGTGCCGATCGTGGTGCCGTCCTCGTCGACCAGTTCGAGCAAGATGGCTTCGGCGGTGCCGTTCGACGAACTGTGCGTCGCGGTGGCAGGTGTGATCGGCATACCCATCCTTAGCATCGGTCTTCAAGCCCCAAGTCTGCCGTACGAAACCGGCACTCCCGGCATCACGCCGGGTCCCGCATGTCCGGTTCCGCCCCTCGGCGGAACCGGACACGGCGGCCGACGCCGGTCGGAGGCCGAAAGCGGCCGGATACCTGATCGTGCCCGCCCGTGGCTGGGGCGGAACCACCGGGACAGGCCCCGCGACCGCCTCGCCGGGCACCGGGGGACCGGGCCGGATTCCGTAGCCCGAAGTAGGTACACGGCGTTTCCCGACCGCGCCCCGCGCACGCGTGCCGTCTCCACCACCGCGCGTATCCCGGGCCACACCCTGGCGGGATCTCAGTGGCAGAGCCCCGCCTCGTGCTCCGCGTGCCCGCTCGGCTCCAGCTGGAAGGTGCAGTGCTCCACATCGAAGTGGTCGCCCAGACACGTCTGCAGTTCGTGCAGCATCTCCTCGTGGCCGGTGGCGTTCAGCGCCTCGGCGTTGACGACCACATGCACGGAGAGGACCGGCAGCCCCGAGGTGATCGTCCAGACGTGCAGATCGTGGACGCCCTCGACGCCCGGCAGCGCGAGGATGTGGGACCGCACCTCCGCCATGTCGACGTCCTCGGGCGCTGCCTCCAGAAGCACGTTCAGCGTCTCGCGCAGCAGCTTCCACGTGCGCGGCACGATCATGAGAGCGATGATGATCGAGGCGATCGGGTCGGCGGCCTGCCAGCCCGTGCTCAGGATCACGACTGCGGCGATCAGCACCGCCAGCGAGCCCAGGGCGTCCGCGAGAACCTCCAGGAACGCGCCGCGCACGTTCAGGCTCTCCTTCTGTCCCCGCATCAGCAGCGTGAGCGAGATGACGTTCGCGACCAGACCGACCAGGCCGAAGGCAATGGTCAGCCCGCCCTCCGTCTCGGCCGGCGTCACGAAGCGCTGGATCGCCTCGTACAGGACGTACCCGCCGACCCCGAGCAGCAGCAGACAGTTGGCGAGTGCGGCGAGGATCTCGGCGCGCGCGAAGCCGAAGGTGCGGCTCCCGCTCGCCGGGCGATTGGCGAAGTGGATCGCGAGCAGCGCCATGCCGAGCCCCAGCGCGTCCGTCGCCATGTGCGCCGCGTCCGCGACGAGCGCGAGTGAGTTCGCGACCATGCCGCCGATGATCTCGACCACCATGACGGTGAGTGTGATCGACAGCGCGACACGCAGCCTCCCGCGGTACGCGCCTGACGCCGTGCCCCCGCCGGCGGCGCCGTGCGCATGTCCGTGACTGTGACCGGCTCCCATGAAAACCACCCTCCGAAATCGCCCCGACGCCGTGTCGGCGACCCCCAGTGAACTACGGGCGGGGGGTATGTGCAACGCGGTACTGAACACCGTTGTCATATGCTCTGACCTGCGGAAACGACTCGCAGGTCAGAGCGGGGGTCGGATCGCCCGGCGGGTCATCCGCGGTGGTGCAGCCGCCAGCCCTCCCACGCCGACTCGACCATCTCGCGCACCCCGCGGCGCGCGGTCCACTCCAGCTTCTCGGCGGCCAGCGCGGCCGAGGCGACCGCGCGCGGGGCGTCGCCCGGCCTGCGCGGCTCGACGAGCGCCGGACGGCCGTCACCGGTGACCTCGCCGATGAGCGTCACGAGCTCGCGCACCGAAACCCCCTCGCCGCGGCCGATGTTGACGGTCAGGTCGCCCGTCTCGCTCCCGGCGCCCGCCGAGGTCAGCCGCCGGGCCGCCGCGAGATGTGCCTCGGCGAGGTCGGCGACGTGGATGTAGTCCCGCACGCACGTGCCGTCCGGCGTCGGATAGTCGTCGCCGAAGATCCGCGGGGCCTCGTCACGGGTGAGCCGGTCGAAGACCATCGGGACCACGTTGAAGACACCGGTGTCCGCCAGCTCGGGCGTGGCCGCGCCCGCCACGTTGAAGTAGCGCAGGCAGACCGTCGCGATGCCGTGCGCGCGGCCCGCCGCCCGGACCAGCCACTCACCGGCGAGCTTCGTCTCGCCGTAGGGGTTCACCGGGACGCAGGGGGTGTCCTCCGTGATGAGATCCACATCCGGGTTGCCGTAGACGGCAGCGGAGGAGGAGAAGAGGAAGCGCTCGACGCCCGCCCCGGCGACCGCCTCCAGGAGCGTGGCGAGGCCTCCGACGTTCTCCTGGTAGTAGCGCGTGGGCTGGGCCACCGATTCGCCGACCTGCTTGCGCGCGGCCAGGTGCACCACACCCGTCACCGCGTGCTCGGCGAGCACCCGCTTCAGCAGTTCCCCGTCCAGCGACGAGCCCTGGACCAGAGGAATGTCGTCGGGCAGCCGCGCGGGGACGCCGGCCGAGAGGTCGTCCAGCGCGATCACGCGCTCCCCGGCCCCGGCCATGGCACGCACCACGTGTGCCCCGATGTATCCAGCTCCGCCTGTGATCAGCCATGTCATGGACGCCAACCCTATGCCGGTCCCGCGCGGGCGGATCGGTGCGCGGGCATGAGGAGGGGCAAGCGACCACAAGAACCATGACGGGAGCTATGCCGTGAATTGCGGTGGAATCAGCCGTGGTTTGTGGGCCGGGGCCCGGATCCACGATGATGATCGCGGCGGACGCGGCACAGCAGACCCTGTTGATCGGGCCGTGAACGGCCGGTGAACGGTCCGTTCCCATCATCCGATAGCCTCTGCCGACACGCCGCCCGGCCGTTCCTGGCCTGGGGCGCCCCCCACCACGCACATGCCCGGCGTCGGCGTACGCCGGAACCCAGAGGAGTGAGTTCGTCTGTCGACCGCCATCCTCACCGGTCAGCCGGTCCCCGGGTCGTCGCTCGAGAACGATCTCCGGTCGCTCGGCTTCGACGTGCGGGTCGCCACTGACGCGGCCGACGCCGAGACACTCCTCGCCGCCGTCCCCGCGAACCAGCGGGTCGCCGTCGTCGACGCCCGCTTCGTGGGGCACGTCCACGCGCTGCGGCTCGGCCTGACCGACCCACGCTTCGACGCCGCAGCGATCCCCGGTGCCGTCACCGCCCGGCCCGCGGCACGTCCGGCGCT
>NZ_JAPWHT010000250.1:0-14996 GCF_027270795.1 Streptomyces sp. ActVer | reverse complement strand
GGCCTCCCGGCCCTGCCGGGAGCGTCGCCGTCGGGGCGGGCCGGCAGGACCCGGGCGGCGAAGCCGACGACGTCCTGGACGACCCGTTCGGGCTCCTCCCAGTACAGAAGGTGTCCGGCGCCCTCGTACACGACGAGCGTCGAGCCGTGGATCGCGTCGAGGATCCGCTGCTGGTCGGCGCGCGGCAGCACGCTGTCCGCGTCGCCCCAGAGAACGAGCGTGGGTACGAGGATTCCCCTCAGTGTCGCGGCGAGGTCCGCCTCCAGAAGGCCGCGCATGGTCTCCTGCCACACCCGTGCGGGCACCTTGAGGTTCTCCTCGGCCATCGTCGCCAGGAGTCCGCGGCCCAGCGGCCGGCTCGCGAGGTCGCCCAGCAGGTCCTCCGCGAAGGCGCGCGGCACGGGGTCTTCCAGCGCCTGGACCTTCTCCCACAGAGCCGTGATGCCGGGCTTGTCGGCGAGCGTCGCGGGGACGCCCACCAGGACCAGGCCCGCGACCCGGTCCGGATGGCTGCCCGCCACCATCCGGGCGGCCACTCCGCCGCTCGACGCCCCGACCAGGACGGCACGGCCGATTCCGGCCGCGTCGAGGAATTCGACCAGGTCGCCGGCGAAGTCCTCCGGCCCGTAGCCGTCCGGGGGCCGTTCGGCGTCGCCGTGGCCCCGCTGAGTGGGCGCGTATCCGTGCACCGCGGCGGGGAGCTGCCGGAGCAGCGGTTCGAACGTCCACCAGGAGTCCGCGAGGCCGTGCACGAAGACCACGGGAAGGCCCTCCGGATAGCCCGCCTCGGCATACGGGAGGACGAGCCCGCTCCTCAGCTGGGCGGACTTCACCGCGATCGTGCTCACGGCGGCCCTCCTGACGTCGGTCGGCCCCCCTCGCACGCGGACCCGCGGGGCGGCGCCACGATCTCTCCCATCGTAATGACGGGCACGGCGGCCCGCCCGTCCACGGCAGGGCGGGCCTCGCTCCCGCGGTGGCCTCCCGGTTGGCTTTTCGGCGGATTCCCTGTTGCTGCCCGGAGGCTCCCGGGGGCTTTTCGGCGGCTTCTCCGGGCTTGCTGCCTTCAACTCCTTGCGGGCGTAGGGGGATTTCTTGCTGTCTTTGCTTCAGATCTTGACGAGCTTGGTTCAGACCTTTAGGTTCACCGATCGCTGAGCTCCCACGCATGCGCTCATCGTTCATGTTCATGAACCGCGATTCCTCAACCCCCCACTCGCGCAGGAGAATCCGTGCTCAGATCGACGAGACCACCCGGACGTCGGATACCCACGCTCATCTCCGCCCTCGCCCTGGTGGCGTCGGCCGCGACCGCCATGGCGGCGGCCCCGCCCACGAAGGCCGCAGGGGCCGCCGCCCTCCCCACCGGCTGGGCCACTGTCGTGAACGCGGGCAGCGGCAAGTGTGTCGACGCCCGAGCCGCCGGAACGGCCGACGGCACCGCCGTCCAGCAGTACGCGTGCAACAGCAGCCGGGCCCAGCAGTGGCAGCTCCGCGACACCTCCGACGGACGGGTCCGCGTCGACAGCCGCGGCGGCCCGTCCAACTCCACCACCAACGTCGCCAACCTCGTCAGCCACCCGTGACCGTGAACAGGCCTGTACTCGTGAGAAGGAAGGGACGTTCCATGTCCGGAATCAGATCCTCCGGTCCGGTGCGCGTCGCGCTGCGGGTCCTCGTGCTGCTGGCGACTCTGCTGGGTCTCGCCGCGCCGCCCGCCCAGGCGGCCTCCCCGGCGGCCCCGTTCAAGGTGCTCGCCCTCTACAGCGGTACGTGGGACGCCGCGCACATCAGTTTCGTCCGTGAGGCCAACCAGTGGTTCCCGGCCCGGGCCGCCGAGAACGGCTTCACGTACACGTCGAGCACCGACTGGAACCTCCTGGCCAACGGGGGCGTGAACACGTACCAGGTCGTGCTGTTCCTCGACGAACTGCCGCAGACCGCCAACCAGCGGGCGGGCTTCGAGCGGTACATGCGCGGGGGCGGCGGCTGGCTGGGCTTCCACGTCTCGGCGTTCACGACCCAGGAGCAGAACTGGCCCTGGTACCACCAGCAGTTCCTCGGCAGCGGGAACTTCAGGTCCAACACCTGGGGGCCGACGACCGCCGTCCTGCGGACCGAGGACCGTACGCACGCCTCGACCAGGAACCTGCCCGCCACGTTCACCTCGTCGGTCAGCGAGTGGTACAGCTGGTCCAACGACCTACGACGGAATCCGGACATCAAGATCCTTGCGTCGGTCGACGCCAGCAGCTTCCCGCTGGGCACGGATCCCAACCAGACCTGGTACAGCGGGTACTACCCGATCCTGTGGACGAACGCGAAGTACCGCATGCTGTATGCAAACTTCGGCCACAACGCAATGGACTACGCCTCCAACACCCCGCTGTCGTCCACGTTCGCGAGTGCGACCCAGAACCGCTTCCTGCTCGACGGGCTGAAGTGGCTCGGCACCACCTGAACCGCTCTTTCCGGAAAGGACATCAAGCCAGGCGTTCGACGGTTCGTGCTACAGCCATCGCCGCTGTGGGCTAGATTTCGAACGCCTCGATTCCGGACTCCATCGGAGGGGCGCTCTGCGCGGAATTTCTGGAGCGGCACATGCACCCCTTGGAAGTTGTCAGACCGGCTCGGCCATTGATGCAGGGAGGGCTCGCGGACAGTCTCTTCGAGACGGCTGAACGCGATCCCACCCTGTCCCAACTGGCCCGTCGTTCGGACGCCGCTCCGGGGGCCTGGGAACCGGTGTCCGCGGTCGAGCTGCGGGACGAGGTCGTGGACGTGGCCCGGGGCTTCATCGCGGCCGGGATCTTCCCGGGCCACCGCGTGGCCGTCATGGCACGCACCCGCTACGAGTGGACCGTGCTCAGCTACGCGCTCTGGTCGGTGGGCGCCGAGATCGTGCCGATCTACCCGACGTCGTCGCACGAGCAGGTCGGCTGGATCCTCAAGGACGCCGGCTGCGTCGCGGTCGTGGTGGAGGACGAGCAGGGCATCATGACGGTCGGCTCCGTGTGCGCCTCGCTGCCGACCCTGCAGCACGTCTGGCAACTGGACTCCGGGGCCCTGACGGACCTGATGGAACAGGGCCGGTCGGTACCGTTCACCACCGTCGAGTCGATGCGCCGGATCGTGCTGCCCGACTCGACCGCGGTCATCGCCTACACCTCGGGTACGACGGGGCCTCCCAAGGGATGTGCCCTGAGCCATCGCAGCCTGGCGAGTTCCTGCGACACCCTGCTGGCCGGCTGGGGCCACACGGTGGCACCCCCCGGGCAGCAGCCGGCCATCCTCGCCTTCCTGCCCTTCTCGCACGTGTACGGCCTCATGATCCAGGGGCTGTGCATGCGCGGCGGGATGCTGATGGGGCACGTGCCCGATCTGCGCCCGGAGACGCTGTCGGCCGCCCTTCTCTCCTTCCGCCCCACGTTCCTCTACGCCGTCCCGTCCGTCTTCGAGAAGATCTACAAGAATTTCCTGCGCAAGGCCCAGGAGGCGGGCCGCGGCGCCCTGTTCGAGCGCGCGGTCCGCGCGGCGCAGGATTTCGCCGAGGCCTCCGAGCGACAGCGGCTGGGAACGGGTCCGGGCCCCGGTTTCGATCTGCGGCTGCAACACGCCCTCTACGAGAAGACGGTGTACCGAAAGCTGCGTGCGGGGCTGGGCGGAAGAGTCCGCGGCGCGGTGTCGGGCGGCTCACCCCTCAACCGTGAACTCGCCCTCTTCTACTCGGGAATCGGGATTTTCGTCCACGACGGATACGGGCTCACGGAAACCAGCGGCGGAATTACGGCCCAGCCGGTGGGCCGGGAGAAATTCGGAACCGTCGGACGCCCCCTGCCCGACATGGAGGTCCACGTCGCCGAGGACGGGGAGATCCTGGTGCGGGGACCCGCGGTCTTCCAGGGCTACATCAACGACGAGCCGAGCACCCGGGCCGCGCTGTACAACGGCTGGCTGGCCACCGGCGACATCGGCCGGCTCGACAGCGAGGGCTATCTGAGCATCACCGGACGCAAGAAGGACATCGTCATCACGAGCAGCGGCAAGAGCGTCGCTCCCGCGGCTCTGGAGGAGCGGCTGCGGGTCCATCCGCTCATCCATCAGGCGGTCGTCGTGGGCGACAACCGGCCCTGTGTGGGAGCGCTGATCACCCTCGATCCGGACTTCCTGGCGCACTGGCGCTCGGTCCTCGCCATACCGGGCGAGGTGCACGACCGCGAGATGCGCGAGGAGAACGCCCTGCGCGAAGAGGTCAAGCGCGCCGTCGCCGCGGCCAACAGCACCGTGTCGCGCTCGGAGTCGATCCGCGTGTACCGCGTACTCCCGGAAGCGTTCGACCTGGCCAACGGCATGCTCACCCCCTCGATGAAGCTGCGCAGGGACGCCATCGCGGAACGCTACGCCGCCGAGATCGAGGCCATGTACCAGTCGTCCTCGCGAGTCCCCCCTGGTCTCTCGGCCGCTGATCCCTACAGCTGGGACGACGCGGACAATGTCTTCAGGTGAGCCGTCGTGTTCACCTGAGCCATTCGTACGACGCCTGACGTGGTCAGGTCCGGGGAGACAGACATGCGACGAGTACACGGGGTCCGTCCGGCGCGGCTGGCCGGGGTGACGGCTCTCCTCGGGGCCATCGTGGCCTGTGGGAGCAGCGAAGCGGGGGCCGGGGACGCCTCGCCGGGCCCCGACACCGCCCAGGCCTCCCCCACCGCCCGCCCTTCGCCGTCGCACGCCCGCTTCGTCGAGGAGATCGAGTGGGCCGACGGGCGCCGCGTGGGCATGTACTACGCCGCGAAGCGCGGGCTCATGGAGCAGCACCAGGACACCGCGGGCGGGGCGTGGAGCAAGCCCCGCCTGGTCCACGCGACCACGTCCGATCCGTGCCAGGGCATCACGCTCAAGGCATTCGAAGGCGGTACGGTCGCGGCCATCGCCGACTGGGGTCCCTACTGCTCCGACGGTGAACCGCCGATGGAGTCCATCGCCGCGGTCGGCACCAAGAACCTGTCGAAGTGGGACACGAAGCTCAAGGAGAGCTTCGACGGCTGGGCGAAGGTCGAGGCGTCGGACGGCGTCGAGCGCCTGACGTTCACCCGCTCGTCCACCGAGTGGCTGACCCGGCTGCGCTGGAGCCGGACGGACGGCTTCGGCGAGGTGGAGGACATCCGCCGGTAGGTCCACGGGGCACGAGCGGCAGCCTCGCCGCCCGGTCGGCTCTCCTCAGGAATTTGCGTCGTGCACGCTTCTTGACGCCTCTTGATCGAGAGACTTACTTTCGCAGCGATTAAAACGATTCAACCACCAGGCCCCTCAGGGGGTCTCTTCGTGCTGCCCTCCGGGAGTGACAGGAACCATGGACGACCTCACCGCAGTTCACCGGCCGGGCATTCCACGCCGTACGCTGCTCGCCGCCGCCGCGGCCACGACAGCGGCGCCGGGTGCTCTCACCTGGGCGGGACCCGGAAGCGCTGCGGCCGCCTCCGCCACCGGGGCCTCCTCGGGCTTCGCCGAGCCGGGCCGCTCGGTGCGGCCGAAGTTCCGCTGGTGGTGGCCCGACGGCCTGGTGCGGCCCGACGAGATCAGACGGGAGATCGACCAGATCGCCGACGCGGGCTTCGGCGGCGCCGAGATAGCCGCCGTGCACCACAGCGTCGCCGACCCGTCGGTGCTGGACACCGAGCGCCACGGCTGGGGCAGCCCCTCATGGGTCGCCGGTGTCGAGGCCGCGCTGAGCCAGGCGGCCCGACGCGGCCTCACCATCGATCTCACCGTCGGCCCCGCGTGGCCCGCGGCGGTACCCGGCATCACCCCCGACAGCGAGGCCGCGGTCAAGGAACTCGCCCACGGGGCCGTCACGTTGGCCCCTGGTACCGCCTACTCCGGCCCGGTCCCCGAGCCCGTCCACGAGGCGGCCTCCGGCGTCACCGGGCAACGGCTGCTCCTGGTGCAGGCGGCGCGGGTGAACACCGCGAACTCCACCCGCAAGGAGACCGGCCTCGACCAGGACTCGGTCCGCGACCTCACCCCCACCGTCTCCGACGGCACGATCGGCTGGACCGCGCCCGACGACGCCACCTGGGTCCTGATCGCGTACTGGGTGCGCGGCTCCGGCCAGACACCGGAGGCCGGCCCGCACACCGACCCGCCCTCCTACGTCGTCGACCACTTCAGCGCGGCCGGCACCCGAGCGGTGACCGACTTCTGGGAGGCCCACCTCCTCACCCCGGCGATCCGCCGCCTGCTCAAGGTCTCCGGCGGCGCGCTCTTCGAGGACTCGATCGAGCTGGAGACCGACGGGCTCCAGTGGACGCCCGGCCTGCCCGACGCGTTCCGGGAGCACACCGGCCGCTCCCTGCTGCCGCTGCTGCCCGCCGTCATCCTCGACAACAGCAACCAGGTCTTCGCCTTCGAGGCCGCCGCCACCCGCCAGATCCGGCACGACTTCTGGGAGACGGTCTCCACTCTCTTCAACAGGCACCACGTCGGGGCGCTGCGCACCTGGGCGCACTCGCTCGGCCTCCAACTTCGCTCCCAGCCCTACGGGTTGCAGACCGACGCCATCGCCTCGGCCGCGCTCCTGGACATCGCCGAGGGCGAGTCCCTGGGCTTCAAGAACCTCGACGACTACCGCTGTCTGGCCGGCGGCCGTGACATGGCCGGGCACACCGTGCTCTCGTGCGAGGCGGGCGCCTACTCCGGCAGCGCCTACAGCACCACCTGGCAGCGGTTCCTGCGCACCATGGGCGGCGCCTACGCGGCCGGCGTCAACCAGACCGTCGTGCACGGCTTCTCCTACGCCGAGCTGCCGGGCGTCAACTGGCCGGGATACGCGGCCTTCACCCCGTACAAGGGCACGGTCGGCTACGGCGAGTCCTGGGGCCCGCGCCATCCGACCTGGAAGCACGTGCCGGACGTCTCCGGCTACCTCGGGCGGGTCCACCAGGTACTGCAGACCGGCCGGCCGAGGGCCGATGTGGCGGTGTTCCGGCAGACCGGCTACACAGCCACCGGCATCGGCGCCTCCTGGTTCACCGCCACGGGCATCACCCTGGGCTGGACCCACCAGTTCCTCAGCGGCCCGCTGCTCGACCTGCCCGCCGCGACGGTACGCAGGGGACGGCTCGCACCCGACGGCCCGGCCTACAAGGCCCTGTTCGTCGAGGGCGACTTCTTCTACGGCTCCACGGTGACCCTTGCCCTGCGGGACGCCCGGGCCCTGCTGCGGCTCACCCGCGCCGGACTGCCGATCGTGCTGCTCGGAGCGTGGGACACCGTCGTGCCGTCCGGCGTCCCCGACAGCGGTGAGACCGATGAACTGCGCTCGGTGGTGGCGGAGTTGCTCGCCCAGCCGCGGGTCCGTCGCGTCTCCGACAAGACCGCGGTGCCAACCGCGCTCACCGAGCTCGGCGTACGGCCCGACGCCGGATACGCGTCCGCCTCCACCCTCCTCAACGCCCACCGGGTGGCCGACGGCGTCGACTACTACTACCTCTGCAACGGCAAGCACGCCGAAACCGTGAAACCGCCCGTGGCCGCCATCGACCACGAGGTCACCCTGCGTCGCACGACGGCCAAGGGGGTGCCGTATCTGCTGGACCCGTGGACCGGCGGAGCCGCGCGCATCGCCCGGTACACGGAGGACGGCGACACGGTCACCGTGCGGGTCGCCCTCCAGCCCGCGGAGACGATCGTCGTGGCGATCGGGCGGCCCGGCCTCTTCGGCGACCGCAACGGCGGCCGTCCGCACGCGGTCGCCAGCGAGGCCGACGAGGTGCGCTTCACGGACGCCGGACTCACCGTCCGCGCCACGACGGCGGGCACCTACCGGACCGAACTGTCCCACGGACGCACGGTGCGTACGTCCCTCAAAGACGTTCCCGGGCCGACGGAACTCACCTCCTGGAGCCTGCGCGTACAGGACTGGCGGCCCGGCGCCACGGCCACCGGAACCACCGTCGTCGAACACGACCTGACCCTGGACGCCCTGGTGCCCTGGTCACAGATCCCGGAACTCGCCGACGTCTCGGGCATCGGCCGCTACCGCGCCACGGTCACGCTCGGCGACGCCTGGACAGGTGGCCGCGGCGCACGTCTCGAACTGGGCGCCGTCACCGACACCTGCCGCGTCACCGTGAACGGCCACCGCCTCGACCCGGTCGGCCAGATCCACCCCGTGGTGGACCTCGGTGGCCTGCTCCGCCGCGGGCAGAACGTCATCGAGGTCGAGGTGGCGACCCCGCTCGCCAACCGGCTGCGGGTCAGCGATCCAGGGGTGTACGGCGGCCTGGCACGGCAGTCGTACGGGCTGATGGGGCCGGTACGCCTCGTGCCGTATGGAGAGGCCCGCGTCGGCACGCCCACCCACTAGAAGCTCGTCGTGGTGTTCCGGGAGGCCGGGCTCGCCCTGCCCCGGCCTCCCGGAACCCCACTCGCCCGACACTGTCCCCCGTCCGGCGTCGGCGGGCCGGCACCGCGGAACGCTCCCCCGTTGTTCCCCCGTGCTCCCCCGTACGCCCACGTCGGTCGCACCGGCCCGCCATGACCTCAGACTTCACGGTCGGGCCATTGTCCGGCAGTCCCCTGTCGCCACTTCAGACAATTTCCCGGCGCGAGTGGTGCGTTCTCGCCATGCCCCTTTCCCCACCGCCACCAAGATTCGTAGCGTGCGGGGCGAAGGGTGCACACAGCGACGGGGGATGCGATGGGACGTCGTGAGCGGCCGCTGGACCCGGCCGAGGGACCCATCGCGCAGTTCGCGTACGAGCTGCGGAAGTTGCGCCGGGAGGCGGGCGGGATCACCTACCGCGCGATGGCCCGGCAGGCGCACTACTCCGCCGCCACACTCGCGCACGCGGCGGCCGGAGAGCGGCTGGCCTCGCTGCCGGTGGCCCTCGCCTATGCCGAGGCGTGCGGCGGGGACCGCGACGAGTGGGAACGGCGGTGGCACCAGGCCGCCCAGGACGCGGCCGAGGAGAGCCGCGCGGCCGACGACGACGCGGAAGCTCCCTATCCAGGTCTGGCCCGGTTCGAGGCGAGCGACAGCGAACGCTTCTTCGGCCGGGACCACCTCGTCGGCCAACTCGTCGACCTGGTCCGGGAGAAGGACTTCGTCGTCCTGACGGGCCCGTCAGGCAGCGGCAAGTCCTCCCTGCTGCGCGCCGGTCTCATCCCCCGCCTCCAGAAGACCGACCCGCCGCGCGTCCGGCCCGCGACGATCCGGATCCTCACCCCGGGACCGCACCCGGCGCAGACCCACGCCGACGTCCTGGATCCGGGCACCACCCGCTCCGGGACCGTCATCGTGGTCGACCAGTTCGAGGAACTCTTCACCCTCTGCGCCGATCCCGCCGAGCGAAAAGGCTTCCTCGACCTGCTGTTCACCGCCGTCCGCCAAGACCACGGCATCCGCGTCGTAGTCGCGGTCCGCGCCGACTTCTACGGCCACTGCGCCCGGTACCGCCGACTCGCGCAGGCCGCACAGGAAGCCACGCTCCTGGTGGCTCCCATGAGCACGGAAGAGCTGCGCGAGACGATCGTGAAACCGGCCGCGCTCGGGGGTCTGATCGTCGAACGGACGCTGACCTCGCGGATCGTCGCCGAGATCCAGGACGAGCCCGGTGGCCTGGCCCTCATGTCCCACGCCCTGCTGGAAACCTGGCGCAGACGCCGGGGCAGAGCACTGGGCGAGGCCGCGTACGACGCCGCGGGAGGCATCCAAGGGGCGATCGCCCGCACCGCCGAGGAACTCTACGAGAGCCTCACCGGCGGGCAGGCCGAAACCGCCCGCCGCATCCTGCTCCGCCTGGTGAGCCCGGGTCAGGGGACCGGGGACACACGCCGTCCGACCCGGCGCACGGAACTCACCGCGCTGGGCGGCGCCACGGACGCCGACACGGACGTCGTGCTCGAACGGCTCGCCCGCGCCCGTCTCATCACGCTCGACGAGGACACCGTCGACCTCGCCCACGAGGCCGTGCTCACCGCATGGCCCCGGCTGCGTACCTGGATCGACGAGGACCGCGAAAGGCTCAGGTCCCAGCACCGGCTCACCGAGGCGGCGGCCACCTGGCAGGACCTCGGACGGGACACGGGCTCCCTCTACCGGGGCGTGCGGCTGTCCACCGCCGAGGAGCAGTTCGGCGCCACGGACGATCTCACCCCGCTGGAACGGGAGTTCCTCGACGCCGGCCTCGACGCCCGCCGGGGTGAGCGGCGAGGCCGCAGGACCCGTACGGTCGTCCTGTCCGTCCTCGTGGTGCTCAGCCTCGTCGCGGCGCTCGTCGCCTGGCAGCAGAACCAGTCCGGCGAGCGGCGGCGGATCGAGGCGGAGGCCCGGCGGCTCGTCGGAGTCGCGGAGAGTCTGCGCCTGTCCGACCCGGTCACGGCGATGCGGCTCAGCCTCGCCGCGTGGCGCGTCGCCAACCTTCCCGAGACGCGCTCCGCGCTGCTCGGCGCCGCGGCGCAGCGGAACCAGGACGTGTTCACCGATCCCGACGGCACCGACGAGACCATGCGGCATCTCAGCGCCGACGGCCGCACGCTGCTCAGCGTCGGCACCGATCAGGTGACCCGGTGGGACGTGGGGGCGGGACGGCGTACGGCCACCTGGCCCGGGCTCGGCGGGGCCGCGAAGGGCGTGGGGTTCATCCGGGCGGACGCGTCGTGGATCCCCGAGTTCGACAAGGGAAGGGCCGCGTTGCGGAACCTCGCCACGGGGCGCCGGGACGGGACGCCGCTGGCGGTCGCCGACGGCGGTGTCGAGATGGGGACGAGCGGTCGCAGCCTCCTCGTCTACCACGCCGAGGGATCCGAGCGCCGGGTGCAGCTCTGGGACGCCCGGTCCCGGCGGAAGCTCCTGGAGATCGCGCGCGACACGGACGCGAAGGTGGACGGGGCGACCGGCGCCCAGGTGGAGTGGGCGAGGCTCACGGCCCACATGAACCGGCAGCGGAAGGACGGCCGAGGCACGGCCCTGACGGACGACCCCGCCTTCACGGATGCCACGGTCAGCGCGGACGACCGTCTGCTGGCCCTGTGTGTCCCGGGCGAGCGCTTCGAGTTGTGGGATGTCACGGAGAAGCGCCGCCTGGCCGCGCCCTGGCTGCCGAAAGCGACCATCGAGCAGTGTGTGAAGGAGCGGATCGAGTTCACGCCCGACGGCAGGTATCTGGGGCTGATCGACGCCACCGGATACCGGGCGTGGGAGGTCTCGTCGGGCAAGGAGCTGCCCGCGGTCGCCTACTCAGGCCTGAAGGTCGCTCAACTCAGTGCGGACGGCGCGTTCTTGGTGGCGTCTGACGGCGAGGAGATCCTGGTCTGGCGGATGGACTCACCCGACTTCCCGGTCGTACGGCACCAGTTGGCCGGCGAGACCGTCCAGGAGATCAGGATCGACACGGAGGCCGGCATCGTCCGGTACCTCGGCGGCCCGGAGGGCTCATGGGGACCTGCCGTCCACACACTGAACGTCAGCAGCGCCGTGCACACCCGCTGGGAGCAATCCCCGGCTCTGGCCGTCGAGTTCGGCCCCGACGGCAGGACTCTTGCCGTCGCCCGCGCGGACGAGGACGGGAAGCACCTCCGGTTCCGCCTGGTCGACGGACGTACGGGACGGCTGCTGGCCGAGCCTCCGCCGCTACCGTGCCGGGTCCCCTCGGGAGCTGCGATGTACGGAGAGTGCGATGCCCTGCTCGCCTTCGATTCCACCGGATCGGAACTCGCCTACGGCGTGGCGAACCACACGTCGCCGACCGCCGCGACCGAGCTGTCCCTCTACGACATTCCGCGGCGGCGCGTCACCAGCACCCTCGGCTCCGGCGAAGTCGGCCCGGAGCCACTGACCGGTATCTCCTTCGGTACCGGTGACCGGACGCTGCTCCTCTCCTCGCTGCCCGGGGCCATGTCCGAGGCCACCCGTGTCTGGGACCTCCGTCGCCGGACCGTCGTCGGCACGCTCCCGGGCTCCGTCGGCGCGGTGACCTCGCATCCCGACGGCGACCTGGTCGTCACCGAGCGCGGGCAGGCCTACCGCATGCCCGCGGGCACCCGGCTGCCGTCCGTCAGAAGCCCCGGCAAGTCCACCGCTCTGGCCTTCAGCCCGGACGGTGATCATCTGGCCGTCGGTGACGGCTCCGGCCGGGTCGTCCTCTGGGACGGGCGACTGAACCGACGGCTCGGAGTCCTCGCCGACCCGGACACGACCACCTACCAGTACGTGTCGGCCCTGGCCTTCTCCAGCGACGGCCGCACGCTCGCCGTCGCGGGTGACGAGGGCACCCTGCAGCTCTGGGACGTCTCCTCCCGCCGACGGATCGGATCCGCGCTCGTCACACCGGGCGACACCGTCCGCGCGCTGGCGTTCGGCCCCGACGACGACATCCTCTACGCCGCCGGGGACCACGCCCCTTTGCAGACGTACGAGATCACCCCGGATCGCGCGGCCCGGACCGTCTGCCGTCGCGTGACCAGCGGGCTGTCGAAGGACGACTGGGACCGATACGTCCAGGACGTCCCCTACAAACGGAGTTGCCCGAAGGCTTAGACGGACCGCCGGGCCCACCTGGGCGGACCGCGGGGATCCCTCTCCTGCCGGGGCCGGGGCGCCCCGGCGAGGAACGCCACCGGCCCACGACCGCCTGAGCGGTTGCGGGCCGGTGGCGTTCTCCACGGAGACCGGATCTACCGGGAGGCCGCCGCGACGACCTCGCCTTCGAACGAGCCCACGGGCGTGGAAAACGCCATCGCCGGTACGGGCATCTCGCGGGGCGTCCGACGGGCCTCCCGCAGACTGGGCGCGGGGCCGGCCGGGACCAGCGGAGCGCGCTCGATGGCGCGGGCCCGGCGCGAGAACCAGACGATCTTTCCGCCGGTGCCAGTGCCGCAACAGCCCCAGCCGTCGCTCAGCGCGGCGATGCGGGCCAGACAGCCGGGCGTGACGGACTCCGGGTGGAACCCGCCGTCATTGTCGGCGACGGCGGTGATGAGGTGCTGGCCGTTCCACCACATCTCGATCGTGGTGTTCTTG
This sequence comes from Streptomyces sp. ActVer, assembly GCF_027270795.1. NCBI lineage: Bacteria > Bacillati > Actinomycetota > Actinomycetes > Kitasatosporales > Streptomycetaceae > Streptomyces > Streptomyces sp. ActVer. Next base: position 1,972 of record NZ_JAPWHT010000250.1, on the reverse strand, counting down.
TCGGCCGCGTGCTCCCCGATCGAGCGGAGCAGCACATCGGCGCAGTGGCAGACGGGCTCGACGAGGTTCTCAAGGTTCCAGTACCGGAGATGGGCGGCCAGAATGCGCCTGACCTGGTCGACCCGCTCCGAACTGACTTCCACGTCGAGGTGGTAGTAGCAGGGCACTACGGTCTTCATCGTCGTTGGCTCCTCACCGGCGAAGCTCTTGCTCCTCCTCGCCCCTGCGGGCCGAGCCCCGAACACGAAGCGTGAGCAGTGATCGCTCCTGAGTCAGTCCCAGAGTGGGAGCGGTACTCCATTCGTGCAACACGAGAGAGCGCCGGATGTAGTTGAAGCGACAACAGGACGTTGGGTGCAACCGCGTGCACCATGGGTGAGGGCGTCGGCCGCTGTAGCCGGTCGATGCCTCTCCGTGCACGGGCTTCACGCACGATCCGGGCGAACCGTGCGCATTCGAGGGAGTGGAAGGTGACCAGTGAAATGCTGCTGCCTGCCAAAGCCGAGGTCGCCAGGCATCTGGAGCTGTACCGAGCCTGGGAACGCATGATGCTCGCGGCCCCCGCCGACCGTGCGGCGCGGGGCAATTTCGAGGACACGGGCTACACGCTGTGCGTGCTGATGGGCAAACGCTGCGCGCGGGAGGCCGTGCACGCCGCCGAGCGCTATCTGTCGGTCGGGCCGGGCGCCCGCCGCCGCGACCGGGCCAAAGGTGGCCCGGCCAACGGCAGGCGCCCCGCCAAGTCCGGCAGGCCCGGCCGTTCCGACGGTCTCGCGGCAAGCCCTGTGGCCTAACGGGGTCCCCGACGCCGCTGCCCGGCTCGGACCGGGCGCGAGAACGGCGACAACAGCGAGAACGGCGAAGAGCGCAAGCACAGCGAAGTAGGCGCAGAAGTTCGCAGTAGACGACGGAGGTGAGATCCATGACCGACAACCCGGCCGACGGCCGTGTCCCCCCTGTTGGCCGCGTGCCCATCGTCCCGATCGGCCGCGTCCCTGTGGTGGATGTCCGACCGGCCGTCGACCGCGGCACCCGCCCGGCGAAGGCTGTCCCGGGCGAAGCCTTCCAGGTCACCGCCACCGTCTTCGGCGAGGGTCACGACGCGGTCGCCGCGAACGTCGTCCTGCGCGATCCGCAGGGCCGTACGGGCCCCTGGACCCCGATGCGCGAACTGGCCCCCGGCACCGACCGCTGGGGCGCCGACGTCACCCCCGGAGCGGTGGGCGACTGGGTCTACTGGGTGGAGGCCTGGTCCGACCCCGTGACCACCTGGCGCCGGGCCGCCGGCATCAAGATTCCGGCGGGCATCGATGTCGGACTGGTCCTGGAGGAGGGCGCCGAACTGTACGAACGGGCCGCCTCCGGGGTCCCGCACGAGGCGGGGCGAGCGGCGGTACTGACCGCCGTGGACGCTCTGCGCGACGAGTCCCGGCCGCCGATCGCCCGCCTCGCAGCCGCCCTGACCCCGGACGTGGACACGGCGCTGGCGGACCACCCCCTGCGGGAACGGGTCTCCCGATCGGCCCCGCTGCCCTTGCTGGTGGAGCGGGAGCGGGCGCTGTACGGCTCCTGGTACGAGTTCTTCCCACGCTCGGAGGGCGCGGTGGTCGAGCCCGACAGGCCGCCGGTCAGCGGCACCTTCCGGACCGCCGCGCGACGGCTGCCGGCGATCGCGGAGATGGGCTTCGACGTGGTGTACCTGCCACCGATCCACCCCATCGGTACGACCTTCCGCAAGGGCCCCAACAACAACCTGTCAGCGGGCCGTCGGGATGTCGGGGTCCCCTGGGCGATCGGCTCGCCGGAGGGCGGGCACGACGCCGTCCACCCCGACCTCGGCACGATCGACGACTTCGACGCCTTCGTACGCACCGCGGCGGAGCTGGGTCTCGAAGTCGCCCTGGACTTCGCGCTCCAGTGCTCGCCGGACCACCCGTGGGTGGAGAAGCACCCGGAGTGGTTCCACCACCGC